>RDZL01000029.1 GCA_004295165.1 Flavobacteriia bacterium | reverse complement strand
CATTACAATTTTGAAATGGTAGATCAGTGCTTCCATGTTGTTGTAGACATCCGACTTCTATCTTCCAGCGAAGGCAGATGTCTACAACAACATGGAAGCACTGATCTACCATTTCAAAATTGTAATGGGCGAAACCGAACTTCCTGTCGGAGAAGTTTATCACGCCGTAGAAGGTGGAAACGGAGAACTTGGCTACTACCTCATTTCCGATGGTGGCCGCACCCCTTATCGCCTTCAATTCAGAAGACCTTGTTTTATTTATTACCAAGCATATCCAGAAATGATCAAAGGTTTGCCGATTTCAGACGCCGTTCTGACACTTAGCAGTATCAATGTCATCGCCGGAGAACTAGACGCCTAATATGAAAGCAGATCACCCACAAGCAGTCAACGAAGCACCGATTGAATTCAGTGCCAATACCATGGCCGAAATCAATCGCGTCATTGGTCTTTTTCCTGAAGGCAAACAAAAAAGTGCCATTCTGAGCGTACTGCATTTAGTACAAGACGAATTCGGTTGGGTCAGTGTTGGTGCCATGAATCGCGTGGCGCTTATCCTCGGCATCCAACCAATTGAAGTGTATGAAGTAGCTACTTTTTACACCATGTTTCACCTCGATCCTGTAGGCAAAAACGTACTTGAAGTATGCCGAACCGGACCTTGCCAATTAGTCGGCTCCGATGACCTCATTACCTATATCGAAGAAAAGCTCGATATCAAAGTTGGCGAAACTACCAAAGACGGCATGTTTACGCTTAAAACAGTAGAATGCCTCGGTGCTTGCGGTTACGGCCCAATGCTCATGTGTAAATACCAATTTTACGAGCGCCTCAACAAAGAAAAAGTGAACGAAATGCTCGACGCCATGCGCGAGGCCTCAAATTCTTAAGCCATGTCAAGAAAACTACTCATAGAACACGCAGAAGTTCCAGGAATTGCTTCCTATGAAACTTACCGCAAACACGGCGGGTATGCTTCGGTAGAAAAGGCACTCAAAACCATGAGCCCCGACGAAGTTGTCGAAGAGGTCAAAAAATCAGGTTTGCGCGGCCGTGGTGGCGCAGGTTTCCCTACCGGCATGAAATGGTCTTTTTTGGCCAAGCCAGAAGGTGTTGAACGCCACTTAGTTTGCAATGCAGACGAATCCGAGCCGGGTACCTTCAAGGACCGCTACCTCATGGAAAAATTGCCGCATTTGCTCATTGAAGGCATGATCACCTCGAGCTATGCATTGGGCGCGCGCCGCTCTTATATCTACATCCGTGGCGAGTTCATGTATGTGCTGCGCATTTTAGAAAAAGCAATTGCTGAAGCCTATGCCAACGGAATGCTCGGCAAAAACATCCTCGGTTCAGGTTATGACCTCGACCTCGTTGTTACACCTGGTGGTGGCGCCTATATTTGCGGCGAAGAAACAGCACTTCTCGAATCTTTAGAAGGCAAGCGTGGCAACCCGCGCATGAAACCGCCTTTTCCTGCGGTCAAAGGTTTGTGGGGCAATCCAACGGTAGTCAACAACGTAGAATCTATTGCTGCGGTTGTTCCTATTGTAAATGAAGGCGGAGAAGCTTATGCCAAAATTGGAATTGAGCGCTCTACCGGAACCAAACTTATTTCGGCAAGCGGCAATCTTGTGCGTCCGGGTGTTTATGAAATCGAACTCGGCTTATCTGTCGAAGAATTCATTTACGGAGACAACTACTGCCGCGGTATTGCCAATGGCAAAAAACTCAAAGCTTGTATTCCGGGCGGCTCATCTGTTCCAATTTTACCGCACTACCTCGTGACCAAAACAGCAGCGGGCACCGACCGCCTCATGACCTACGAAAGCTTAGCTGACGGTGGTTTTGCAAGCGGCTCAATGCTCGGCTCAGGTGGTTTTATCGTTTTTGATGAAGACCAATGTATTGTGCGCAATACCTGGAATTTTGCACGTTTCTACGCGCATGAGTCTTGCGGACAATGCTCGCCATGTAGAGAAGGTACAGGCTGGATGGAAAAGGTCCTCTACCGCCTCGAACACGGTACGGGTACACTAGAAGACATCAGTTTGCTCGAAGAAATCAACAAAAAAATTGAAGGCAATACCATTTGCCCACTAGGTGACGCAGCCGCTTGGCCTGTAGCCGCCGCTATTCGCCATTTCAGAGATGAATTTGAATGGCATGTGAAGTCTCCACAAGAGGCACAAACAAGAAATTATGGTTTAATCCAAGCACCGCTTGAAGCTTAGTCCTATGATAAAAGTAACTATTGACGACGTCGAAATTGAAGTAGCACCGGGTACCACCATCCTAAACGCTGCACGACAAGCTGGCGGAGACCTCGTGCCTCCTGCCATGTGCTACTACAGCAAACTTCCGGGCACGGGTGGTAAATGCCGCACCTGCTTGGTGGAGGTAGCTGCTGGTTCTACTGCTGATCCGCGTCCGATGCCTAAACTCGTGGCGTCTTGCTCTACAACTGTTATGGATGGCATGATTGTCAAAAACAAAACTTCTGAACGCGTTCAAACCAATCGCGGTGGTGTAGTTGAGTTTTTGTTGGTCAACCATCCGCTCGACTGCCCTATCTGTGACCAAGCGGGCGAATGTCATCTCCAAGACCTCGGTTACGAGCACGGATCTGCCAAAACACGTTACCGCGAAGAGCGCAGAACATTTAGCCCGATCGATATTGGCAACAAAATCAAGTTGCACATGAACCGTTGCATTTTGTGCTACCGTTGTGTGGCTGTGGCCAATCAACTTACAGATTCGCGCGTACATGGTGTATTGCACCGCGGCGAACACGCCGAAATCTCTACGTACATCGAAAACGCCATTGACAACGACTTTTCAGGCAACATGATCGATGTTTGCCCTGTGGGAGCCCTTACCGATAAAACATTCCGTTTCAAGTCGCGCGTTTGGTTCTTAAAACCTTACGAAGCCGAGTGTGCTTGCAATAAATGTTCAGGAAAAGCAGTCGTTTGGATGTTCGGCAACGAAATTTTCCGCGTCACTGCCCGCAAAGACAAATACGGCGAAGTAGAAACCATTGAAGACAAAACCGCCTGGATTTGCAACGATTGCCGCTTTGACAAAAAAGACCCAAGCAACTGGACCCTCATTGGGCCGCGCAAAATTGACCGTCATTCTGTCATTTCTCAAGGTAAATACGCCACCAAAAACGACAACAATCCCAAACTTCTTCGCTAATGGATACCGCGTTGCTCATCGAAAAATCGATTCTCGTCATTTTGCTTTTCCTGGTTTCGCTGGGGGCGGCTGCTTACATGACCTATTTTGAACGAAAACTAGCCGCCTGGATCCAAGACCGCGTTGGGCCAGACCGCGCCGGGCCTTTCGGCATCTTGCAACCTATTGCAGACGGTGTAAAAATGTTCCTCAAAGAAGATTTTATTCCGGCTAAGGCCGACAAATGGCTCTTTATTATTGGACCTGGAATTGCCATGTTCACCGCACTCATTACCAGTGCAGTCATTCCTTGGGGTCCTAAATTACACCTCTTTGGTCGCGACATCGTGTTGCAAGTTGCCGACATCAATATCGGTATCTTGTATGTATTTGGCGTGATCTCTATTGGTGTTTACGGCATCATGATCGGGGGCTGGGCCTCTAACAACAAATATTCGCTATACGGTGCCATCCGTGCGAGCTCTCAAATGATTTCATACGAGTTGGCAATGGGCGTTTCGGCCATCACCATCGTATTGTTATCTGGCTCCCTTAGCCTCACCACAATTGTAGAAGGTCAAAGCGATGTCTGGAATATCGTTTATCAGCCGGTTGCATTTTTAATCTTCTTTATTTGTGCACTTGCTGAACTCAACCGCGCTCCGTTTGACCTACCAGAATGTGAATCTGAGCTCGTTGGTGGTTACCACACCGAGTACAGCTCCATGAAACTCGGTTTGTATCTCTTTGCCGAGTACACCTCTATGTTCGTGTCTTCAGCCATCATGGCTATCTTATTTTTTGGCGGCTACAATTTCCCTGGCATGAGCCATTTCAGTGGCAATACACTCGCTATTCTCGGCATCGCTGCCTTTGCCACCAAAATTTTTATATTCATTTTCGTGATCATGTGGATCCGCTGGACCATCCCACGTTTTCGTTTTGACCAACTCATGCATTTGGGCTGGAAATCATTACTACCACTATCACTCATCAATTTATTGGTAACTGGTTTGGTCATCGCCTACAAAAATGGCTGGTTCTAATTAAGAAAATAACATGGAAAGCTTAACCAATCGCAAAAAAGTCGTTTCTGACAAGCCCATGACGCTTTGGGAGAAGATTTATCTTCCTGCTATCATCAGCGGCATGATCACCACAATGCGCCATATGTTTCGCAAGCGTAAAACAATTAAATACCCAGAAGAAATCCGTGAATTTGCGCCAGTTTACCGCGGTCAGCACGTCTTGAAAAGAGACGAACAAGGCCGAGAGAACTGTACAGCATGTGGTTTGTGCGCTGTGGCTTGCCCCGCAGAAGCCATTACCATGACCTCTGCTGAGCGCGCGCGCGGAGAAGAACACCTCTACCGCGAAGAAAAATATGCCGCTACCTATGAAATCAATATGCTGCGCTGTATTTTCTGTGGTTTGTGCGAAGAGGCCTGTCCTAAAGAAGCTGTCTTCTTAACAGACCGCTTGGTACCCACCTACTTTGAGCGCGATAACTTTACCTACGGCAAAGACAAACTCGTTGAAGCCATTGATCAGCGCATCGATATCACCAAAAGACAACACACCGGTAAACGTACCCAATTATGAGTTTACAAATCATCTCCATTATCTTAGGTAGCCTTACCTTAGCCTCAGCGCTAATGGTTGTGCTCAGCAAGCACCCTGTTCGCAGCGTGATCTATCTGGTCATTACTTTCTTTTTGATCACCTCTATGTACATCATGATGAACGCCCAATTTTTAGCCGTCGTGAACATGATTGTTTATGCTGGTGCCATCATGGTCTT
>RDZL01000075.1 GCA_004295165.1 Flavobacteriia bacterium | reverse complement strand
GGGCTTTGTCATAGGTAATTGCCCACAAAAACAAGCCCTGAGCGGGCACTGAGACAAAAGCTTCCGAGCGGTCTTGAGCAGCAATGATGCCAGGCAGTTCGGAGGCTTTTATTTTGCCCAATCCCACCTCCACGAGCGTGCCCACAATGGCGCGCACCATGTTGCGCAAAAAGCGATTGGCGCTGATCTCAAAGTAAATACCGCTGTCGTTGGTCTGCCATTGCGCACTGAAAACTTCACAAATATTGGTCTTGACATCTGTATGTGCTTTGGCGAATGACGAAAAATCTTGCGTTCCCAATAAATATTTGGCGGCTTCGTTCATTTGGTCGCAATCCAGGGGGCTTTCTAAATACCAGCTCGAGGCGCATACAAACGGATTTTTGTGCTGATGGATGAAATAGCGATAGGTGCGTTTGCTGGCGTCGAAGCGTGCATGTAAGTCCGAAGAGACCTCCCAAGCTTGTTTAAATGCCACATCGGCGGCAGTCATGCGGTTGAGCTTGAAAACGAGTTGCTGGAGGTCCCAAGTTTGGGGTAGGTCGGTGTGTAAAAAATAGTGCTGGGCATGTACCCCAGCGTCTGTGCGGCCGCAACCGACTACTTCAATGGCTTGGTTGCCGTGTAATTTAGAGAGAGCTGTTTGTATTTCTTCTTGTACGCTGCGCGCATTGGGCTGGATTTGCCAACCGTGATAAGCGCTGCCATCGTAGGCTAGAGAAATGAAATAACGTGGCAAGTTTTATTTTTCAGTAGTTTGGATCACGCCAATCGGCGCTTCAAATAAATTATAGCTGAACAAACCGTCGATTTCGCTGACACTCGCCCAAATCACGCGGAGTTGGTCTGCAGCAATTTGAAAGTGGGTGTCGTCGAGTGTTGTATTGATGGCCGCGCCTAGGTTTACAGGTGCAGACCATTCTTTGCCCTCGCGTTTGCAAACGAAGATATCATACCCGCCCATTCCCGGGTGGCCGTCTGAGGCAAAAAACAAGAATTGGCCATCTGGTGTAACGTAAGGTGTTGTTTCGCGGCCTTCGGTATTGATGCCGCGCCCGAGGGCTTGCACCTCAGCCTGCCAAATGCCATTGATTTTTTGGGCAACATAGATATCGGTTGCAAATTTCTCGGCCTGGCGGTCAGACACAAAATAAAGTTCCTCGATGTAGGTAAATTCATCGATCCAAACGGTATCTGTTTTGGAGGGAGAGCCTTCAAAATAGCTGGTGTTCAAGCCCGGAATCTCATTGATAATGCGCTTGTCATTCCAA
>RDZL01000028.1 GCA_004295165.1 Flavobacteriia bacterium | reverse complement strand
GTGGCTTTCAAGCAGAGTTACTTTTCAGCGATCCTTCACCCAGAAAATCCTTTCCCTAAAAAAGGCACGAAGTTTTACATCAAAAACTTTAAAGAAGGACACCCACAAGCCTGGACGCACCTCAAGGGCTACCACGCCACCATGGCTTTGGATTTCCAAAACAACACCGCTTCATTCAATTGGTTTTTTGGCCCGAACGATTACGAAGTGCTCAAGAGCTACGATAGTGGTTACGACGACATCCTGAATTTCGGTTGGGGCTTGTTCCGCTGGATCAACATCTACGCAGTTCAGCCTATCTTCAACTTGCTCATCAACAACGGCATGGCCATTGGTTGGGCTATTCTAGTGCTCACGCTTATTCTCAAAACGATTTTGATGCCCGTCCAATGGAAAATGTTTGTATCGTCTGTCAAGATGCGCATTCTCAAGCCCGAAATCGATGAGCTCAACGCCAAGTATCCGAAGCAAGAGGACGCAATGAAAAAACAAATGGAAATGATGAGCCTCTACCGCGAGTCTGGTGCAAGTCCGCTTTCCGGCTGTATTCCAATGCTCATTCAGATGCCAATTCTTCTGGCGGTTTTCCGTTTCTTCCCGGCCGCGTTTGAACTCCGTCAAAAAGGATTCCTTTGGGCAGAAGACCTCAGTTCCTTTGACTCCATCCTAGACTTCGGTTTCCATCTTCCAATTTACGGCGACCACATCTCCTTGTTAACACTCCTAATGGCTGCCACTACCCTCGCCTACACCTACATGAACAGCGGCAACATGCAACAACCACAGCAGCCAGGTATGCCCGACATGCGCATCATCATGTACATCTTCCCTTTCATGATGATTTTCTTCTTCAACAACTACTCCGCTGGTTTGAGCTACTACTATTTCATCTCTACTTTGCTTTCCATCGTCATGATGCTCTTGATCAAATACTTCTTTGTCAACGAAGAGAAACTCAAAGTAAAAATGGCTGAAAGAAAAGCAAATAACGCCGCCAATCCTAAAGTCAAGAAAAAATCAAAATTCCAAGAGCGCTTGGAAGAAATGCAGCGCCAACAACAAGAAGCGCTTAAAAACCGCAAAAAATAAACCCATGAAATTTTTTATCGACACCGCTAACCTCAAAGAAATCGCCGAAGCCCATGACATGGGTATCCTAGATGGCGTAACCACCAACCCGTCTTTAATGGCCAAAGAAGGCATTACCGGAAAGGAAAACATTTTACAACATTATATCAATATCTGCAACATCGTTGACGGCCCTGTGAGCGCTGAGGTCATTGCTACAGATTTTGAAGGTATGGTGCGTGAAGGCGAAGAACTTGCTGCTTTGCACAAAAATATTGTCGTCAAAATCCCGATGCTGGCAGAAGGCTTAAAGGCCATTAAATATTTCTCCAACAAAGGAATCCGCACCAATTGCACACTTATTTTCTCTGCTGGCCAAGCATTGGTCGCAGCTAAAGCAGGAGCCACTTACATTTCGCCATTCTTAGGACGCCTAGACGACGTCTCTACAGATGGCTTGCAACTCATTGAGCAAATCCGACTCATCTACGACAACTACGCTTTCGATACAGAAATCTTGGCAGCCTCTGTGCGTCACCCGATGCACATCATCAATTGTGCGAGCATTGGAGCAGACGTCATGACAGGCCCGCTTTCCGCGATCAAAGCGCTGGTGAAACACCCACTTACAGACATCGGCTTACAGCAGTTTTTAGCTGACCACGCCAAAGGAAATCAGTAAGTTAGCTCATGCTACCTAAAGAAGAACGCAAGGCTTTTAACGAAGCGTTTTGGGCGGGCTTTAAAACGTACATGCGGGGCGCGCTTTCGAGTTCGGGCCGCAGGGTCAATTGGGCAAGCTATCCTACGCAGGTCAAGCACACCTACTTGCGCATGGTTTGCGAGGGCAATAACATTTCCATCTGCTATGATATCCAATTCAAAGATGCAGGCATCCAAGCTATATTTTGGGAACAACTTACCGAGTTGAAAGTCGTTTTGGAAGATGCCATGTCTTTGCCTACCCATTGGAATCCAGAGCATACCAACCGAGAAGGTCAAGTTTTGGGACGCATTTATTGGGTTTTGGAGGGCTGTAATTACTACCAACAACAAGACTGGCCCGCAATTTATGCCTTCTTCAAGAAACATTTAATGGAGTTCGACGTCTTCTATCAGGAGTTCAACGAAATCTTGATCACATTGGTCGACTAACAAGAATGACTATCTTTACCCTATGAAAATTCCTACTTTTCTTTTCCTCCTTTTGTTTGCTGCTCAATTACATGCGCAAACGCCCATTTTAAGCACCGATTTTCAGACCGGAATTCCAAGCAACTACACCCTACTCAACCTAGATGCCCAAGCGCCGCATCCGCAAGTGCTCGAATTCGCAAGTGGCTGGATCACTACCCCAGACCCAGAAAACAGCGCAGATACCGTTGCTGCCGTTAGTTCTTATTTTGAAAATGCCGACACCGCTGATCGTTGGCTCATCACACCCGCCCTCACACTCGGAAGCTTTGGTAATTTTATCAATTGGGAGGCTAAATCTCATGACCCCTCTTACCCAGACGACTATCTCGTTTTGGTTTCGACTACCACTAATGACACCGCTGCCTTTACCGACACAATTGGATCTGTTCAAGAAGAGAATTTTGAATGGACTTTTCGCGAAGTCAATTTGAGTACAGCAGGCTACAACGATTCAACCATCTATATTGCTTTTGTCTTGCGCACTTACGACGGCTTCAAACTCTACTTAGACGATATAGAAGTCAGAAAAGACGACCCTGTTGGCTTTGCAGAGCATCCAACATTTACATTTGAAGTTTATCCGAATCCTTCAAATGATGTGATCAACATCCAGGTAAGTCAAGATTTTCAACGATTGGAATTAACATCTCCGAGCGGCATCTTAATCCGTACTTCAGAAGAAAGTTCAATGAACATCAATGACCTGAAGCCCGGACCCTATTTTTTGACGATCTATTCAAATGGCCAAAGCCTGACCAAACGCATCGTTAAAATCTAATGCAAGCGCTTCTTGCACAAGTAGAAAACTTGGTGAAGGCTAAATTCACCGACATGGAAGGTAGCCACGACTGGTTTCATATAGACCGCGTCAGAAAAAATGCACTACACTTGCAACGAAGCGAAGGCGGAGACCCACTTCTGATTGAATTAGCGGCACTCCTCCACGACTACTCCGATCACAAATACAACGGCGGGGATTTTGACAAAGGTGTTCAAGAAGTTTCTGCCTTGCTACTCAAGCTCAATGCACCGCAAGCACTCGCCAATAGCGTGGCACAAATTGTTGGTATTGTGTCGTACAAAGGTGCAGGCGTTGCCGATGAGCAAACAAGCCTAGAAGGCCGCATTGTGCGCGATGCAGATCGCCTAGATGCCATTGGAGCCGTTGGCATTGCACGGGCATTTTCTTATGGCGGTTCAAAACAACGCGCACTTTACAACCCTAACATTTCACCCACCTTACATCAAAGTAAAGAGGCTTATGCCCAAGACAAAGGCCATACCATCAATCATTTTTACGAAAAGCTTTTGTTGTTAAAAGACCGCATGGAAACAAGTACGGCAAAACAAATGGCAGCGCAAAGACACCTTTTTATGGAAACTTTTCTAGCGCAATTTATGCAGGAGTGGAACCCTTAAACTGAGGGTATTTACTGAAAAAATCACTTTCTTTCTCTACAATTTTTCTTTGCAACTGTTGCCCCTCCCTACTTTCGGGATACAAGATGCGATGGGCTTTACTTTTTTGTAAGGCCTCCCATTCTTCAACAAGTGCTTTGGTGGTGGGGTCGAACATTTGCTGTGCAAACAACTGCCAAACAGCTGCAATCGCTTTCTGATTTGGATGCACGCCATCTGCTTTAAAAAAAGCGTAATCGCGCAAATCATCCATGATGAGTTCGTATGCTGCAAAGTAACGGCAATTCGGATGCACACATAAGGCTTCTAGCAATAAATGCAGGCGGGCCTTACTGCGGCTATTTTCAATCAAACCGTCCTTTAAATGTCTTACGGGGCTTACTGTAAAAACTAGTGCCAGCGCGGGATTGAATTGCGCCAGTCTTGCTACCAAAAGCGTCCATTCGGCTTGAAGCTGACTCAAGTCGCTTAGTTCTTTTGTAAAGTTGTTGGCTGGCGCCTTATGGCAATTGGCAACCAATTGTTGGTCGGTATTTAAAACATAAGCCCAAGCCGTTCCGAATGTCAGGACCAAGTGCGAGCTTTGCTTTAAATAATATTGCAGCGACGCGTGTAATTCTGCAACCTTTGTTGCAAATGCTGCTTCAGACAGCGCATAAAAAGTACCTGATAAGTCCCAACTCAAAAAAACATCTTGGCGTTGCAAAATGCGCAGTGGTGTAAAATCATCAAGCGCCCAATTGAGCAAGCGCGAAATTGCTAAAGGATGAAAAAGGGTGCCGCCCGGATTGACCAAGCAATCAAAGCCATTTTGTTGCAACAAGCTGCCAATTTCATCCGAAAAGCAGCTCCCGATCAAGAGCTTTGGTTGGTGATGGTCAAAAAGTGGCGTAGCACTCATGCCCCTTGCAATAAAGCTTGTGCATTGGCGATGGCAGCAGGTGTAATTGCTTCACCGCTGAGCAACCTGGCAATTTCGTTGACGCGTGCCTCTGGATCTAAGTGGGTAACGCTCGTTTGCATGCGCTCCCCTACAACTGTTTTTTGAACCATCCAGTGATGGGCGGCGTTTGCAGCTACTTGTGGCAAGTGCGAAATAGCCATACACTGGCCTTTTGCAGACATCTCGTTGAGTAGTTTGCCTATTTTAAGCGCTACATCGCCAGAAACACCGGTATCGATTTCATCAAAAATAATGGTCGGCAGTGCTTTCTTTTCAGAAATCATTTTTTGCAACTGGCTTTTAAATTTATTCCAAAGAGTGTATATTAAAATCATCATCGTTCGTGTATTGCTGGGTTTGGGAATTGGGG
>RDZL01000027.1 GCA_004295165.1 Flavobacteriia bacterium | reverse complement strand
TTGATGTCGATGAGTTGACTGTAACCATTCTCTGCATCAGCTGCAGACATCAAGTAAGAATTCCACAACCATGACATATTGAGTTGTTGGCTCGCTTGATACAAACCAAAGTTTAGGTTACCAAAAGAAGTTTTCTTATTGATATTGTAGTCGTTGGTGAGGTTGTTGAAATTATTCAATTTGGTATTGAACAAGTGCATCACCATTAAAGTTTGGCCTTCATAAGTGCTATCATTTTGGTTTTGAAGGGTGTAGGTATTACCCGCACCTGCAAGACCACTCGCAATTGCTTCTGTAGTTCCAAAAGATGCTGGGAAAGGCGCGACAAAACGACCGTTTACACCTGCATAGCGCGAGCGTCCTGTAAGGGTCCAATCGTTTCCGAGATCAAATTTAAATTCTGTTCCAACAGCCGTGTAATTTGAAGTCATGCCGTTGTGTACGTTCACCATTTCTGGCTGATTTGCTTCGTTCAAAGCAATTACATTTGACATAAATGGCGTTTGTAGGCCTCCTGTAAGCGCATTGTAGCCATCTACAGAACCCCAAACAGGAGCTGCATTGCTTCCGCTAACGGTCATTGGCATAGGCATGTAAGCAGCGGTGTGATCGCGCAATGCTTTCACGTATACCTTAACATAACCGTTGTCGAACTCTTTCAATAAGTTGGCTTTGATCTGACCACCGTCGTTGCCGTTGAAGCCGATGTCGCGTGGCCCAACACCTTGGCGATAAAAGCCACCTACGTGCATGTACAAACCATCACCTACTTTTGTACCGTACTCGATATCAGAGCGTAGGTTGCGATAATCTACACCTACAGATGAAGAAATTGAACCACCTTCGCGGCGACCATCCTTTGAAATAAAGTTGATGATACCAGCAGGTGAATTAGATGCTAGTGTGGAAGCAGAACCACCTCTTACCGATTCTACGCGGCCTACAGTTGCGTCGGCACGAACAAATTGGTCTTGTGTTCCAAAAGCGATGTCTCCGAATTGAAGCACAGGCAGACCGTCTTCTTGGATTAGTAAATACTTAGAACCCCCTGTTGCAAGCGGCACACCGCGAACGGATAAATTGGTGTTACCGTCTCCTGCAGATGACTCCGTGCGGATACCTGGAATTTGACGGAAGATTTCCGCTGTGGTGCGTGGTGCAGCGCGGTCAATTTGATCTGGACGCAATGTCGAGATAGAAATAGAAGAACTGAGTGCAGCCTTTGGATTGGTAACACCTGTAACAACTACTTCATTCACACTTTTAACGGTGTCTTTCAGTACGCCTACCTGAGCCTGCGCAGTGTGCGCTACCCCAAGCTGAAGCATTAATAGACCTGCAAGGGTCTTGACATTAAAGTAATTTTTTGTTTCCATAGTTTTAGTTTTGGTTTGACCAAATTAGAAGAATTTAATTTCTTGAGTGGCTCCAAAAACCTCGAAAAAAGCCGCAATCGTTTGCGCAATCGTTTGCGCAATCGTTTGCAGTTGATTTCTTTTTGCAATTATTTTGTTTTTCACGAAAAAATACCAATCTTGTGCCTGTGAAACCAATGACAATTAAAGATTTGGCGAGTTTTCTGAAGGTGAGCCCTTCGACCGTTTCTCGCGCACTCAACAACCACCCCGACATCAGCCTTGAAGTGCGCCAGCGCGTTCAGCAATTGGCAGCAGAACTTCAATTCAAGCCAAATAGTTTTGCAGCCAACTTTCGCAAAAAACAATCTAAATTGATCGCGGTTGTACTCCCTAAAATTTACAGATCCTTTATTCCAGATGTCATTGAAGGCATTACCAAAAGATTGAGTGCAGATCAATTTCAAACTTTGGTTCTGATTACAGAGGATCAATTAGCAAATGAAGTCGAAGCAATAAAGCAATGTTGCGACATGCGCGTCGATGGCATTTTACTTTCTTTGAGTAACCAAACCACAGACCTGCAGCATTTAGAGCGCTGCAAAACCATGGGTATTCCGCTTGTGTTATTTGACAACACTTTGCAAAGCGATGCATTTGCAAGCATACATATCAATGATGCAGCGGCAGCTGGCCTTTGCGCCGATTTGATCAATCAGCAAGGTAGCAGCCGTGTTGCAGCGGTATTTGGCCCTGAAGAGCTCAGTATTTCCCAAAACAGAAAATTAGGCTTCTTTTCCAATTTAAATAAAGACATCGAGGTCGCTTCTTGTTATGCAAAGGATGCCCAAGCTGCCTTTCGGTTTGCAGACGATCAAATCAAAAAACACCAAACGAAAGTATTTTTCGGTATTTCAGATGAAGTACTGCTCGGTATCGTTACGGCGGTCAAAGAACACAATTTAGCAAAAGAAACTTTGGTGGTGGGCTTTTCCGACGGACTTACCATGCCCTTTCTTCACCGAGAACTTCGCTATATTTTTCACGATGGTAAAGTGGTTGGCACACATGCCGCCGAACAAATTTTAAAGAGCGTTGCGCACGGTGTAAATTTCAATGAGCATATTGAAATTCCCGTTGAATTATATTAACGCCTCGCTGCCATTTCTACAATATTTCTAACTTTGGGCTACAAATGGAGCACAACTACAGCCTACAACCATTCAACACCTTTGGAATAGATGTCAAAGCCAAACACTTTGCTACTTTTTCGAATATAACAGAATTGCAAACCGCCCTCAACGAAGGTCCGAATGAGGACTTATTGATACTTGGTGGCGGAAGCAACATGCTGTTTACCCAAGATTTTGATGGTTTGGTACTGCGCAACGAAATCAAAGGAATTTCGGTCGTGAAAGAAACCGCAGCACAAGTTTTTGTGAAAGCCGGTGCTGGTGAGGTTTGGCATGCGTTTGTGCAGCACTGCATTGCACAAAATTGGTGTGGTCTAGAAAATCTGTCGCTGATACCGGGCTCTGTTGGTGCTAGCCCCATGCAAAACATCGGTGCTTACGGCGTTGAAATCAAAGACGTTTTTCATGAACTCAGCGCTTTTCATATCGAAAGCGGTGCCATCCATACTTTTAACAAAGCACAGTGTCAGTTCGGTTACCGCGAAAGCGTATTCAAGCGCGCACTCAAAAATCAATATATCATTACAGACGTCACTTTTGCATTGGCCAAAAACCCTGACCTGAAAACGAGCTACGGTGCCATTCAGCAAGAACTCGATGCTAAAGGAATCCAAAACCCCAGCATTCGCGACATCTCAGAGGCGGTTATCGCCATTCGCCAATCTAAATTACCAGACCCAGCAGTGCTCGGAAACGCCGGTAGCTTTTTTAAAAACCCGGTCATTGACCGCGCTGCTTTTGAGTCGATCTTAGCAAAATTCCCGACTATTTCGCATTATGTACTCAACGACACCGAAGTCAAATTGGCAGCGGGTTGGCTCATTGAAAACGCCGGGCTCAAAGGTTTCCGTCAAGGCAGTTGCGGCGTGCATGAAAAGCAAGCCCTAGTGTTGGTTAATTACGGTGGCAGCAAAGGGCAGCAAATCTTAGATTTATCGGCTCATATTATTCAAACAATAAAAGCACATTTCGGCGTCACACTCGAACGCGAAGTCAATATCATCCCCTCCCATGAAAGTATCATATAACTGGCTCAAATCTTACCTCGACTTTCCTTACTCAGCAGCTGAACTCAGCGAAATCCTGACGCAAACTGGCTTAGAAGTAGAAGGCTTGGAGGCCATTAACGAAATCCAAGGAGGGCTCGAAGGCGTGGTCATTGGCGAGGTACTCAGCTGTGAAAAACACCCTGACGCCGACAAACTCAAGGTCACGACCGTGAATATCGGTGCGCAAGCGCCTTTACAAATTGTTTGCGGAGCACCTAACGTTGCGGCCGGGCAAAAAGTCATTGTTGCTACTGTCGGCTGCACGCTGTATCCGCAACCAGACCAATCTTTTGAAATCAAAAAAGCCAAAATAAGGGGCGTCGCCTCAGAAGGCATGCTCTGTGCCGAAGACGAACTCGGGCTAGGCGAAAGCCATGACGGTATCATGGTACTCCCTTCAGACGCCATTATTGGTCAAGCTGCTGCCGATTTTTTCAATTTAGAACGCGACATCCAACTCGAGATTGGGCTCACACCCAACCGCGCAGACGCTATGGGCCACATCGGTGTAGCGAGAGACATTAAAGCGAAGTTCAACCTAGATCATTCGGAAAAAATTGAACTCAAATGGCCTCAAATCAGCGCGCTCAACAACCAAGAGCTTCCGTCCTTAACAATCGCTGTCACAGACCAAGAAGCTTGTCAAAAATACTATGCCTTAGAACTAGACCATGTCAAAGTGGGTCCGTCGCCTAAATGGCTCCAAAACAGACTCAAAGCAGTGGGGCTCAAACCGATCAACAATGTTGTTGACATCAGTAATTTTGTGCAGCGCGAACTCGGCACGCCTCTACATATTTTTGATGCAGACAAAACGGGAACATCTCTAGAAGTGCGCACGGCCAAAGCCGAAGAAGCTTTTCTGGGCCTAGACAACAACAACTACAAACTAGCCGGACACGAACTCGTCATTGCCAACGCAAGCGGTGCTTTGTGCTTAGCGGGTGTATTGGGTGGTTTGGAAAGTGGCGTTTCTACTCAAACAACACGCGTACTCATCGAGTCTGCACTTTTTAACCCTGTGCGCATCCGAAAAGCAGCGCGCCAACACGGCCTCAATACCGATGCTTCCTTTCGCTTTGAACGCGGCGTCGACCCTCATTTAACAGCTACCGCACTACTGCGCTGCGTCCAACTCTTGCAAGAACTCACGGGTGCTGAAGTCAAGAGTCAAACATTTGAATTCTTAGGTAAGCTAACCGAGCCTATTAAATTGAATATCAGCAAACAAAAAATCACCAATCTCATTGGCAACGATATTCCCAACACCCAAATTGAACAGATTTTAACGGACTTAGACTTTCAGATAAATAGTTTCTCCGACCAAACTTGGAGCTTAACTGTTCCAGCATACCGCGTAGACGTGACGCGTCCGATAGATGTCATTGAAGAAATTTTACGCATTTACGGGCTCAACAGCGTTGAACTACCCGACAAATGGAATTACAGCCTCAG
>RDZL01000026.1 GCA_004295165.1 Flavobacteriia bacterium | reverse complement strand
GAAGCAAATAAGAAGAGCGCATTTAGGCTCAGAAAATAAAGGATATCACTGCTGTCAATGACACCTTTTTTGATGGCTTCGTAATGAAAGTTGATGCCAATATACTTGATGAGGTAATCTAAGCCCCCAATTTGACTGAAGTTGCCCAATAACTCAAAACCATCGTAAAATACCCAGCATAAGAACATGGCTAGTATAAACGCAACAATTTGGCTGTGCGTGAGTGCCGAAGCAAACATACCGATAGAGACAAATGCAGCGCCGAGGAGCAAAAGGCCTATGTACGAGGTAAAAGTGGCGCCGAGATCGATGTTGCCGGCTGGTTTACCCAGAAAATACATACTAACCAAATAAACGAGTGTTGGCAGTATAGCGACAAAAACCAAGGCCACACCGGCAAGGTATTTGGCAAAAATCAGTTGGAAGTCAGAGATAGGGCGGGTGAGGAGCAGTTCGATGGTTCCCGTTCGGCGTTCTTCTGCAATGGAACGCATTGTGATGGCCGGAATCAGGATCAAAAAGATCACTGGAGACATATTGAAAAAGGGGATGAGGTCTGCGGTAGAGCCTTCGAGTAAATTGGTGTTGTAGGAGAGTATCCAGTGGAAGAGTCCGGAGGCAATCAAGTAAATGAGGATAAAAACGTATCCGATGATTGAACTCAGGAAGCTCGAAATTTCTTTTAAGAATAGGGCGCGCATAGTAAAAGTTGAGTTGTCAAAATTAACAAATATCTATAAACGAAAATTCCCGCCTTGTGGGGCGGGAATTTTAGATACACTCAATCTTTATTATGCTTGTTTCACATTCACAGCGTTCAAGCCTTTACGGCCTTCTTGCAATTCGAATTCAACTTCGTCATTTTCTTTGATTTTGTCTACCAAACCGGTAACATGAACAAAATACTCTTTGTTCGTGTCTTCTTCAACAATAAATCCAAAACCCTTGGTTTCGTTGAAAAATTTTACATGTCCTTTACTCATTCTAATAATATTAATTTCGGTAAAGGTAGTGACCTATTTGAGTTTTCCACTATTTTTCTCAAATAAATGCGCTAAAATGTTGATTTAAACTCCAGGCTTCGGCTTTTTGATCAAACCAAACCTTGATTTGAGGCCAAATAGCAGCAAAGAGAGCGGAGTCTCGGTAGTTGTTTAAATCTTGCTCGGAATCCCAGATAGAATACGTGAAAACAAGGCAGGGATCTGTTTGATCTTGCAATAATTGCATGCCTCTGCAGCCAGGAAACTGTGCAACTTGCCATTTAACTGTCTCAAAATGGGCTAAAAATTGATCGAGGTGTGCTGCATCAAAATGTAATTTTACAACTCTGGTGAGCATCAGAACAGGGATTGGATGTTTTCTTTGGAACCTTGTGGCGTGAATTCGATGTGTACCGGATCGCCAACGCGCATGCCAAATAATTTACTCGCACCACCAAAGCCATCGTTGGCACCTCTATTGATGGCAATTTCTAAACGGTCAGCACTATTGAATAAAGCGACGCGCTCCCCTTGTGATACGGCGTTGTAGGTAGCAGAAATCTCATCAATGAAATATTCTTTTTTCTGGTACTTAATGATAAATGGCACATCTTGGCCAAAGCGCTCAAAATCAGTTTTGGTGATGTTGGTGACTAGGTTGCCAAAACTATCGATGTGTATGACCACGCCGCGAATGAGGAGTGGGTCAATAATAGGTTTTTGGTCAAAGGCCCTGCGGTAACCTTTTGCAGCAGTGGCAAAGCTAGAAATTGCTTCTTTGTTGGCAATGCGCTGCGCGAGGTCAATAAAACAATTTTTGGTGGTGAAGCGCCAGGCTTCGGGCTGATTTTGAATGGCGGTATAATGGTAAAATTCGTCTGGAAAATCTTCTTCGAGAAAGCTGCCAAAGAAACCGTTGTCGTTACAAATAAAATATTGTCCTTTGTATTTTAAGATACCAGGATAGCGCTCCTTTTGTGCCCCAAACAAAGGCTCGCTGTCGACGCCAATAATATGAATGGTGCCTTCGGCAAATTCTTGATAGCAGCAGCGCAACTGAAAAGCAGCCTCACTGATGTTAAAAGGCTTAATGCCATGACTGATATCGATTACATGCGCGGCAGGGAACGCTTTGAGAAGCCTTCCTTTGATAGCTGCGACGTAGTAGTCGTGATAGCCGTTGTCTGTAGTAAGCGTAATGATTTGCATGGCAGAGTAGGCGACTTTGTGCTCAGAAATTCATAATTTTACCAAAAGTAATCGAAATCGTTAGAAACCCTTCAAAAAACACCCAAATAAATTGAGTTCAGGTCAACGTCAGATCAGCATTGAAGGCCTTAATCCGGCCGAAATCTACGGAATCAACAATGCAAACCTCAAACACATCAAGAGTTTCTTTCCAAAGCTCCAAGTCATCGCACGCGGTAACGCACTCAGTCTGGCTGGAGACGACGAAGTCATGGACGAATTCGAGCGCAAATTCGCACTCCTCGTTCAGCACTATCAAACCTTTAATACGCTCACCGAAAACAACATAGACAACCTCATGTTGCAAGACGGCGCCAAGTTGCTCTCCCAAGACGACGGCTCGGAAACCCTTGTGCACGGCAATGGCGGGGTTAAAATCAAAGCGCGTACAGTCAATCAAAAGAAATTGGTGCAAGCTGTTCTGGAGTCCGACATGGTCTTTGCAGTTGGGCCAGCCGGTACGGGTAAAACCTACACTGCTGTCGCTATGGCGGTCAGGGCGCTCAAAGCCAAAGAGGTCAAGCGCATCATCCTGACGCGCCCAGCAGTCGAAGCTGGAGAAAACCTCGGTTTCTTGCCAGGCGACCTCAAAGAAAAACTAGATCCTTACCTCATGCCGCTTTACGACGCCCTGCGCGACATGATTCCCGCCGAAAAACTTGCCGACATGATCGAATTTGGCGTCATCGAAATTGCACCGCTTGCCTTCATGCGGGGGCGCACCCTCGATAAAGCGTTTGTGATCCTCGACGAAGCCCAAAATACCACCCAAATGCAAATGAAAATGTTCTTGACCCGCATGGGCATGACCGCAAAATTTGTCATTACTGGCGATATGTCTCAGGTAGACTTACCTTCGCGCCAGCGTTCGGGTTTGTCTTATGCACTCGACGTGCTCCAAGACATCAACGACATCAAAATTGTCCGCTTGGGGCAGTCCGACGTCATTCGCCACCGCTTGGTCAAGCAAATCATCGAGGCTTTTGATGTGGCAGAGCACCAAGAAAAGCTCGATAAGCAGGCCAAAATTGAGGCCCAAGAAAAAAATAAACAACAGAAATCTTAAATACAAATCATTTTATGCAAGCCCTTACCAGTAATTCATTTCATTTTCAAGGTCAAACCAAAGTATACAACGGCAAGGTCAGAGATGTCTACACGCTAGAGAACGATTTACTTGTCATGGTTGCCTCTGATCGAATTTCTGCATTTGACCACATTCTCCCAAAAGGAATTCCTTACAAAGGACAGGTGCTCAATCAAGTTGCTACTATGTTTTTGGAGGCGACTAAAGATATCGTTCCAAACTGGTTGCTTGCTACACCAGACCCTGCGGTTGCCATTGGTGTGGCTTGTGAACCCATCCGCATCGAAATGGTTATTCGAGGTTATTTGGCAGGCCACGCAGCCCGTGAATACAAAGCAGGTAAACGCATGCTGTGTGGGGTGGCGCTACCTGAAGGCCTTATCGAAAATGACCGCTTGCCGGCGCCCATTATTACCCCAGCCACCAAAGCAGAAGAGGGCCACGACGAAGATATTTCGAGAGAAGATATTTTAGCACGAGGTTTGGTAGACCCAGCCATCTACGCACAAATGGAGCAATACACCCATGCCTTGTTTCAAAGAGGAACCGAAATGGCAGCAGCACGCGGGCTTATTTTAGTCGATACCAAATACGAATTTGGACTGCACAATGGCGTGCTGACGCTCATCGACGAAATCCATACTCCAGATTCTTCGCGCTACTTTTACGCCGAAGGCTACGAAGCGCGCCAGGCCAATGGCGAAGCGCAAAAGCAACTTTCCAAGGAGTTTGTGCGTCAGTGGCTCATTGAAAACGGCTTCCAAGGTCTAGACGGTCAAGAAATGCCCTTCATGCCAGACGACTTCGTTCAGGTTATTTCTGAGCGCTACATCGAACTATACGAGCGCATCACAGGCCTTCAATTCGAAAAGGCAGACACCCAGAACATTGTTGCCCGCATTGAAAACAACGTCAATGCTTACCTACAAAATCGCTAATTCATGTCCGTACACGCCTCTTCACCTAAAAAAATCACCACCCATACGCTTCAAGAAATGAAGCAAAATGGCCAAAAAATCT
Organism: Flavobacteriia bacterium; assembly: GCA_004295165.1. GTDB lineage: Bacteria > Bacteroidota > Bacteroidia > Flavobacteriales_D > Crocinitomicaceae > UBA952. The sequence continues at coordinate 718 of RDZL01000026.1, read as the reverse complement.
CGATGCTCACCGCCTACGATTACTCGATGGCCCGCATTGTCGATGAAGCCGCTATCGACGTCATTCTCGTTGGTGATTCCGCCTCTAACGTGATGGCTGGTCATGAAACCACGCTGCCCATTACCCTAGATCAAATGATTTATCACGCCTCTAGTGTGGTGCGCGCCGTTCAACGCTCATTGGTTGTCGTGGACATGCCTTTTGGTTCTTACCAAGGCAACTCCAAAGAAGCGCTTTCAAGTGCCATCAAAATCATGAAAGAATCTGGCGGGCATGCCGTCAAAATGGAAGGCGGCCAAGAGATCTTAGATTCTATTCGACGCATCCTCACCGCCGGAATCCCCGTCATGGGGCACCTCGGCCTCACGCCGCAATCCATTTATAAGTTTGGTACTTATGTGGTGCGCGCCAAAGAAGAGGAAGAAGCTGCAAGGCTCATTGCCGATGCCAAAGCACTAGAAGAAGTAGGTTGTTTTGCCATCGTACTCGAAAAAATCCCTGCCGATCTTGCTGCACGTGTGGCGCAAATGGTGCAAATACCGGTTATCGGAATTGGTGCAGGCGCCGGAGTAGACGGCCAAGTCTTGGTGATCCACGATATGCTCGGCATCAACAATGAGTTCAATCCGCGTTTCTTGCGCAAATACAATAACTTGCATGCCCACATGTTGCAAGCTTTTCAAGATTACAAAGCAGATGTACAATCCGGCGACTTTCC
>RDZL01000025.1 GCA_004295165.1 Flavobacteriia bacterium | reverse complement strand
GGCAACAATCCACAAGTTGAGCGTATTGGCTTGGCTTTCGTCGCGGCGAATGCGGCCGACGAAGACGTCGTCTTTACCTTGCGCCATGCGCGGCATGGGGTACTCAAATTGGGCCAAGTTGTCTTGGATGGTGATGCCGGGGGTTTGCGCCAACATTTGTCTGACGTCTTGCAAATCGAAATCGTTTTCAAAAGAGATGTTCACGGCTTCTGAATGCCCGCCAACTACAGGAACACGAACGGCTGTGGCTGTAACGTTGATGCTCGGATCTAAGATTTTTTTGGTCTCGTTGGTGAGTTTCATCTCTTCTTTGGTGTAGCCGTTATCTAGAAAGACGTCGCACTGTGGGATGCAATTTTGATCAATGGGGTGCTTATAAGCCATTTCGCCGGAGATTCCTGCGCGTTCGTTGGCCAGCTGCTGTACTGCCTTCACGCCAGTTCCGGTGATCGATTGATAGGTAGAAACCACCACGCGCTTTACGCCATACTTTTGATGCAAGGGAGCCAAGACCATGACGAGCTGAATGGTGCTGCAGTTTGGATTGGCGATAATGAGGTCTTGCTTGGTGAGGAGTTGTCCGTTGATTTCCGGAACGATGAGCTTTTTTGTTGGATCCATGCGCCAAGCCGAACTGTTATCTATGACCACGGTGCCTTTCTCAGCAAAACGAGGCGCCCACTCCATTGAGGTATCGCCACCTGCAGAAAATATGGCGATATCTGGGGCAGCATCTACTGCAGTTTGCAAGCCAATGACAGCATATTCCTTGCCTTGAAACGTTAGTTGCTTACCGACGCTGTTTTCGGAGGCGACCAAAAGTAATTCAGTAAAAGGAAATTGTTGTTCTGCCAACACCTCTAACATCACTGAACCAACCATTCCGGTGGCTCCTACTACAGCAATTTTCATCGTTCAATTTTTTTACAAAAATAATCTTTGTTTGCCATGCGACTCTTTCTGCTGCTATTTTTCCTTTCATCGGCTTGTACGCCAAGACCAGTTTTAGCACAACTATTCGATGATTTTCACGACCAAAGTCTTTTTCAAGGACTGCTCTGGGGCGGCGATATCGGTGCATTTACAACAAATAGCAACCGACAATTGCAACTGAGCGCAGCGAGTGCCGGAGCGGCCAACCTGTACTTTTCGCACCAACTGAATAACACCACCAATTGGGAATATCAATTCTGGTTGCGGCTCAATTTTAGCCCCTCAAGCCTCAATTTTGGACGCTTTTACCTTGTGGCAAATCAAAGTGACTTGCTTTTGGCCGACCAAGCGCTGTATCTAGAATTTGGCGAAGCTGGAAGCCAAGACGCACCAAAGTTATTCTGTAGGCACAATGGGGTCGATAGCTTGGTCGGGGTGGGCCCCGCCGGCAGCGTTGCGGCGGCGTTTCAGTTATTTTTTTGTTTCAAGTATAACAATGGGGCCTTCACGCTCGAGACCAAAACGAGCCCTGCCGCCGCAAGCAACCTTTGGTTGTCAGGGCAGTTGCCCTGGCTGCCGGCGGGACCTTATGCAGGCCTCAGTTGCATCTTTACGAGCGCAAATAGCCAAGGATTTTACCTCGACGATTTATATGTGGGGCCGCAACTCGAACAACAAGTTCCCAATTTGTACCTGACTGAAGTAATGGCTGATCCAGAGCCACAACAAGGCCTGCCCAACTCCGAATACATTGAAATTTATAATGCCGGTACAAGTGCCCAACAACTCAATGGTTTTGTATTGAGCGACGCCACTGGAAGTTGTACACTACCCTCCTATTGGCTGCAGCCCGGATCTTACGCCACGTTTGTCGGTACTGGGCAAAGCAGTGGTTTCAACCCGTCGAAGACCATTGAAGTCAGTGCTTTTACGAGCCTGAATAACACCGGTGAAACACTCCAACTGAAAAATGCCCAAGGACTACTTTTAGATCAGGTAGCCTACCATATCAGTTGGTACCAAGATTCCATCAAAATGAATGGCGGTTTCAGCTTGGAGCGTTGTTCGCTACTTGATCCGTGCTCTGCAGCAGATAATTGGCATGCGACGCAAGCGCAGCTTGGCGGCACGCCAGGGCTCCAAAATTCGGTATTTGAAGCCGCACCAGACACATTGGCCCCATTCATTAGTTTTGCAGAAGTCCGCGATTCCAACCAAGTTGCATTTGTCTTTTCCGAACCAATGGACAGTGCCAGTTTAGCGCTGTGCACCATCTCGTTTGATCAAAATCTGGGGGCTTACACACGAATGGCGCTCCATTACTCACAAATCCAAAACGGCGCGCAGTTGCTCTTGATATTTGACAACCCCATTCCAAAAAGCGAACCCATAGAAGTGTCGTTCACTGCGCTCAAAGATTGTTGGGCCAATGAAGGTAACCAGCAAGTGACTTTCATTCGGTACGAAGCACCCCAACCCGGCGACCTCTTACTCAATGAAATTTTATTTGACCCCCCAAGCAATGGCTCAGATTTCGTCGAACTTTACAACACAAGTCTCAAATATCTTGATTTGAAACAATGCAGTATAAGTAATGGACTAACGACCTATGCCATTACCAAACCCTCCATTTCGCCTCAGGATTATTTGGCCCTTTGCCCAGACACCAGCTTTTTAAGTGTTTTTTATCCAAATACGCCGAGTGAAAAGACTGCTTTCCAAACCCTTCCCTACTTCTACAATGACAGCGGAACGTGCATCTTATATGAAAACGGGAGCGTCCTGGACAAATTATCCTACAACAACACATGGCATGCTGCGCTCATTTTGGATACAGAGGGCGTGAGTCTGGAGCGTTTGGATGCTAACGCGCCAACGCAAAATCCGAACAATTGGTTTTCGGCCGCTCAAAACGTGGGTTTTGCCAGCCCTGGCCGCTGCAATTCACAGCAAATTGGCTCCAAACAAACTGGCTCGCTTTACCTTACCCAACCAGAATTTAGCCCAGATCAAGACGGTTACCACGATTTTTTAGAAATTCAGTACGAATTGCCTGCTCCAAATATGTTGGTGCAAGCCGAAATTTACACACTTGGTGGAAATTTAGTTAAAAACCTAGTTGTCAATGAATTATTTGGCACAAAAGGCCTCTTAATCTGGGATGGCAGCACCGAATACGGCACAATTGCGACAAATGGAATTTACATCTTAGAATTCAAAGCCTTTTCAACAGACCCAAGTGTATTTTTTAATCGCAGATTGAGTTTTGCGCGCTGTATTAAACGCTAAATTTGAATTAAACTTCATCTCATGAAAGCGTTATTATTTTTACTCGGCCTATTGTTCACGCTCACTGTATCAGCCCAGCGCTATACAAGTTCGATCGGTTTGCGCGGAGGAAGTCCGGGAGTCACGTACTTAAATGCCAAATACAGAATCAATCAACAAGCTTACGAATTTGGGATTGGTGGCAATACTGGGTCTTTTTGGCTACACGGCAACGCTTATTACCAAAATGATCTGAACGATATCTTAGACTGTTACTATGGCTTCGGTGCAAATGTAGGTCTAGGCAAAATGAATCAGTTTGAGGACAACACCAGCGGGCTTGGCCTTGGTGCAAGTGCCGTCATTGGGCTCGAACACACACTCGAAGATTATCCATTCAATGTTTCACTTGATTTAGGTCCGGGGCTGTATGTTCTGCCCCAATTTCAATTGGGCTTTGCATGGGCTTTAAGCGTGCGGTATGTCCTCCACTAAAATCGATTTTTCACCAGGGTCCAAAAATTGGATTGCCAAATTCTTCGAGCTGCTCGAAAATGGTGTATTCGGCATTGACGACGACCTCATTCACCAACAAGAGCGCAACCTCACCCACTTTATTTCGCATCAAACCGGACTCATTTACGGAACGGCCAAATCCTTCATTTTTTCAAATAAGCTCGACAAAAGAAGCTTTAACCCAGATGAGCAACTTCAGTTATTGCTCTTTGAAACCTTGCTATTCACTTATATCCGAAAGCAACAAAAGCCTGCAAACTTCAAGGAATTTACCAATACCCTTTTATCATTTTACAAAGGATACGAAGGCTCCAACCTCATTGGCCGTATCAAATATAAAACCTCCTCAAAAGCAACCAATAAGTTAGAGATATTGCTCGCCTCGAGAGTGGGTATCAAAAGCTCCTTTTTAGGTGCAAATTACTGGCTAAAGCACCTCTCCAATGCTTTCATCTTTTTGGATATCATCTTATTTCGCGCTTACCTGGAGGGAGACCACACTGCTTTTCTCGATAAATATAAACGCTACACATCATCGGTATTAAGTGGGCTGATTTATGTGGCGCTAGTAGATGGAAAAGTCGAAGAGAAAGAACGAAAAATACTCAAGCACTTTATTGCCTCGGCTGCCTTAGCGCCTAGTCTGCAGCGCAATTACATGGAGCGCATCAAGATAGGCATTCCTTTCAAATTGCTCCAACAAGAACTCATTCAAGACGAACTTTTAGCGCAAATTACTTTTGAATTTGGTCACTTACTTTTGCAAAGCTCCCACGCTATAGCGCCAGAAGAACGTCAAAAACTTGAGGCACTCGGTAGTGCTTTGCATATGAGCCCAACACAAATGCTCTTATCAGAAGAAATGTGTTTGGCATTTATTGCCCAGAGCGGGCCCAAGGAGCTTGCCGTCTATAAACAATCTACCGAAGCGAGTTTTGCCTTCAAAGAAACCTCCAAAAGATGGCTGCGCATCATTGGCCGCAACCGCGATCGCTTGCTGACTGAAATGCGCGAAAGCAAAGACCTTATGGCACTTTTGCAGAAGTCTACCAAAGAAGACCTCAGCCCAGAAGAAAAAGAGCAAGTCAAAGACCAATTTTACGATATCCTCAAATCCATGCCTTCGTTGGCCTTATTTCTTTTACCAGGCGGCAGTCTTTTGCTTCCAATCGTCATGAAACTCGTGCCGGAACTCATCCCCTCTGCTTTTAAAGTCAATGAAGTAGAGAAAAAACACTCTGAAGATGAACTGTAAAATACACATCCATTTACTCAATGAGCTATTCTCCCAAGAACTCGCCGACGAAAAACACGGAGGTAAAGAATCTGCCGACAACCTGCGCTACGACTGGGAAGACGAAC
>RDZL01000024.1 GCA_004295165.1 Flavobacteriia bacterium | reverse complement strand
GGAGCCGCTACTAGTTCGCCCACTTTTTCTTGGATGATTTGAGCGAGCGCACTTCTGTTTTTGACGCGTTCAATATTGGATTTGAATTGGATATCATCTTGTAGCGCAGTGAGGTCTAAAGAGGCTAACAATTTATGAAAGTGAAGGTCGGAGCCAATAGCGAAAGTGAGCAGCTTTTCGTCTTTTGATTGAAAGATTTCACCGTAGGGGGCGATGTTCGGGTGCAAACTGCCAATGCGCTGGGGTACCTGCTGACACATCAAGTAATTGGCCGCCTGATTGGCCAAGCTACAGATGGCGGCGTCGTATAGAGAAACGCTCACCACCAGACCCTTGCCTTGCTTGCGTTGCAAGAGCGCCAAAAGCAAGCCTTCTTTCAGCTGATGCGCGGCGAGTACATCGATGAGCGCAACCGGCATTTTTACAGGGCCGCTTTCTGGCGTGCCGTTCATGGACATAAAGCCCGTTTCTGCTTGGAGGATGAGGTCGTAGGCTATGCGGTCGTTGTCTGAGCCAAAACCAGTGATTTTACCGATGATGAGTGAAGGATTGATTGCCCAGAGGTCTTCGGGTCGGACTTTGAGTTTGACGTCGTCACCTTTTTTGAAATTCATCAAAATGATATCCGCATCTTTGAGCTGTGTCTCAAAAAGGGAATAGTGGGCGTCAATAGTTAAATCGAGCGCTATGTTTTCTTTCAGGAAATTGACACTGGAATAATAGGCGCTTTGCTTGCTCGAATCGCTTTCTTGCTGCAAGCGCCATGTGTTGGTGACGTCGCCGTATTTAGGGTGTTCGATTTTGATGACGCGCGCCCCGAGTTCGGCAAAAAAAGTACCGACTGAAGGGCCGGCAAGTACGGTAGAGAGGTCGATTACTTTGAGGTCTTGAAAAGGAAGTTTGCTCATTTGTGGGGTAGGGTGTCTATTAACTTGAGCTCAACTTGTGCCAAGCCATCGCGCACAAAATTAAGTTTTTTAGCAGCAGCCCAACTTACGTCAATGATGCGGCTACTCGATGCAGACATTCTATCGATGATGCGCAGCACCACAACTGAATCATTTTTGAGATTGCGCACTTCTACTCTTGTTCCAAATGGCAAGTGTGCATGAGCGGCGGTCAGGCTATCCGAACAATAAATTTGCCCCGAAGAAGTGCGTCTGCCGTTCATGGATTGCGCGTAATAAGAGGCTTTGCCGCGCTGGTACACGTTGTCGCTTCCTGAAAGAAATACTAAAAAGAGCAATGCATATATCTGATTCATCATTCGTTTTGAAAAGTTGAGGCTTATTTTTGATGTAAGGTTGTAAAGTTATCAAGAGTAATATCTTTAATCTTTCCATTGCAATACTTAATGATCTTTGCAAGTTCGTTTTCGTCACCAATTCTGATTTGTGTAGCGCAATTGTTTGCTCTGTTGTCGGTGTATTCAGTTACAAAATACCCTACACCTGTTTGCTCATCTATGTTTGATTCTGGTCCAAAAAAGAAACTTGAGATAATGTCTGCTTGCCCAGTTTGCGTGTGGTTGGCCTTGCCAAATTCTACCATTTCAATTCGATAGTCAACCGTCGTATAATTGATCCGTTTTACAATAACGGTTATGGCTAAATTTCCTTTTTTGCCAGTGTATACGCGGGATTCTCCAATTTTTGGTGTTCGAGAAAATAGTACAGTGTCTTTATTGTCGATTATTAATAAACTGTCAATTAATTCTATTTTTTGAAAACCAAGTTCTTGAAGCCCTTGAATAAAATGTTCTGAATAATCTGCTTTGTTTTTGATGACTATTTCTGTGTTGTCAATGGGAACTTCATTATTGTAAACATTTTGGCCGTGTATGGAAGATACAAAGGTCAACCCGATTAAAATTCTTAAAATATTTTTCACTGTTGTTGTTTTAAACACCTGTACTCTTTGCCACATGAACTAGTTAACAGATAAATTTAAGTGATTTTGGTAAATTATCGAAAGGAGCGCTTATTTGTTGTCGATTTTTAGCAATAGGAACGAGTATAAATGGTTTAAAATCCTTAAATTTGGTGCGCATTAAAAAACACAAAATCGCACTATGAAAGTTTTTGACCTCGACATGATCCAACGTGTATATGAGCGCTACCCTGCTCGTATTGCTGCTGCTCGTAAGGTAGTGGGCCGCCCGCTTACTTTATCCGAAAAAATTCTTTACGCCCACCTTTGGGAAGGAGAAGCTACAGCAGCTTCTGAGCGTGGAAAGTCTTATGTCGATTTTGCACCAGACCGCGTTGCCATGCAAGATGCAACCGCACAAATGGCGCTTTTGCAATTCATGCAAGCTGGTAAAAAACGCGTAGCGGTTCCTTCTACCGTTCATGCCGATCACCTCATTCAAGCCAAAGTAGGTGCGAGCAAAGACTTACAAGACTCCCTCAATCAAAACAACGAAGTATTCAACTTCCTCTCTTCGATTTCCAATAAATACGGCATTGGCTTCTGGAAGCCAGGTGCAGGGATCATCCACCAAGTGGTTTTAGAAAATTACGCATTTCCGGGTGGCATGATGATCGGTACCGACTCCCACACCGTAAACGCAGGTGGTTTGGGCATGGTAGCCATTGGTGTAGGTGGAGCAGATGCAGTAGATGTCATGGCCGGAATGGCTTGGGAGCTCAAATTCCCGAAACTAATTGGTGTCAAATTGACGGGTGAACTCAGTGGCTGGACCTCCGCCAAAGACGTCATCTTAAAAGTTGCCGATATCCTTACCGTTAAAGGCGGTACGGGTGCCATTGTCGAATATTTTGGCGAAGGTGCTCTTTCGTTGTCATGTACAGGAAAGGGAACCATTTGCAACATGGGTGCCGAAATCGGTGCAACCACATCTACTTTCGGTTACGACGAATCGATGCGCCGTTACCTTATTGCTACAGGCCGTCAAGAAGTAGTTACTGCTGCTGATGCTATTGCCGAGCACCTCACAGGTGATCAAGAAGTATACGCAGAACCAGAAAAATACTTCGACCAACTCATCGAAATCAATTTGAGTGAACTCGAACCACATATCAATGGGCCATTCACTCCAGACCGCGGTACTCCAGTATCCAAAATGCGTGCAGAAGCCACCGCAAATGGTTGGCCTTTGCAAGTGGAATGGGGCTTAATTGGGTCTTGTACCAATTCCTCTTATGAAGATTTAGCGCGTGCGGCTTCTATCGTGAAGCAAGCAGTTGCACAAGGCATTACGCCGAAAGCAGAGTTTGGGATCAATCCAGGTTCTGAGCAAGTGCGCTACACCGCCGACCGCGATGGCATTCTTGCCGACTTCGAAAAAATGGGCACCAAAGTATTTACCAACGCTTGTGGGCCATGTATTGGCCAGTGGGCTCGCGAAGGCGCCGAAAAACAAGAAAAAAACACCATCGTTCATTCTTTCAACCGCAACTTCTCAAAGCGTGCCGATGGCAATCCAAATACGCATGCATTTGTAACGAGCCCAGAAATGGTAGCCGCTTTGGCTATCGCTGGTGACCTCGGCTTTAATCCGCTTACAGATACCCTCACCAACGATAAAGGCGAGCAAGTGAAATTAGAAGCACCTGTTGGCGACGAATTGCCAACGCGTGGGTTTGCTGTCGAAGACAGCGGATACCAAGCACCAGCTGCCGATGGTAGCCACGTAGAAATTGCAGTAGCTCCAGACTCTCAGCGCCTCCAATTATTAGAAAACTTCCCAACTTGGGATGGTCAAAACATTATTGGCGCGCGCTTGCTCATCAAAGCTAAGGGCAAATGTACTACTGACCACATCTCTATGGCAGGTCCTTGGTTGCGTTACCGTGGTCACCTCGACAACATTTCTAACAATATGTTAATCGGTGCTGAAAACGCCTTTAACGGTGAAGCCAATAAAGTCAAAAATCAACTGACGGGCGAATATGGCGAAGTTCCGGCTGTACAGCGCGCTTACAAAGCGGCAGGCGTTCCTTCAATTGTCATCGGAGACCACAACTATGGTGAAGGATCTTCAAGAGAACACGCCGCAATGGAGCCACGTCATTTGGGCGTCCGTGCAGTGTTAGTGAAATCCTTTGCACGCATCCACGAGACCAACCTCAAAAAACAAGGGATGCTCGGTCTCACTTTCGCCAACGAAGCAGACTACGACAAAATCCAAGAAGACGACACCTTCGACTTCATCGATTTACAAGCTTTTGCCCCTGATACCCAACTTACGCTGCAAATCAATCACAGCAATGGTCAGTCGGAGCAAATCAAAGTCAATCATACCTACAATGCTTCTCAAATTGATTGGTTCAGAGCGGGATCAGCCCTCAACCTTATCAAAATGATGGAAGCGTAATTTCTTCAAATGAAAATCTTATTTTCACTTATCTTGAGCTTGTTCTGCATCGCGGGGCAAGCTCAAGGTCTTTTTAGGGGTAATGTCATCCTTAATGCCTATGCGGGCTATCCCAACTTTTTGCGTTTGACCATGCCAACTGTGGAAAGTATTCCCGATAATGTCAGTCCGAATTATGCTGGTTTGGCTCCTTCTGGTTTACGCTTTATGTACATGGCCACAGACGATGTCAGTATTGGTGTGGATCTTATGTACGGGATGGCAAAGGCGAGTTATTCAAGGTATGACAGTATTTTTTTCAATGGTGACTGGCAGGTCCAAAGTACCTCATACCTCATTGAAAAGCAGCGTTTTCGGCCGCAATTTAGAGTAGACATGCACTTGGGCTCTCGCGACCCGAGTTTAGATCAATACATTGGCTTGGCATTTGGTGGTAATTTCCGCACAAGAGCAGTTTGGCAAAACAACGTACTCATTGATCAGAATCCGAACGACGCCAATTTCGTTATTCCCGTTTCATTTAGAGCATGCTACGGCTTCAGGTATTTCATTGACTATAACTTTTCTGTCGGTGCTGAATTAGGAGTAGGCGGGCCACTGATGCAGTTTGCATTGAGTTATCGCATCTGACCCAACCAACCATGTTCACGTAAGCTAGATGAACAAAAGACGCATAAAAAAAGGCGAGCCAACGGCTCGCCTTTTTTTGTAATTATTGTTGCTATTAATAGCGGTAGTGCTCTGGTTTGAAAGGTCCTTGTACAGT
>RDZL01000023.1 GCA_004295165.1 Flavobacteriia bacterium | reverse complement strand
AGTTTTTGAGATGCTTTGCCTATTTATTTCAAATCCAATATGGATATTGATCTCAAAAGAAGCTAATGTTATGTTTACGTTAACAAACCGTTCGCATTTTCACAAACACTAGGGATAGACATACATTTGCTCAAAAAACAATAATTATGGCTGGAATTTTAAGTTACTTCTTACCGAAAGACAAAGTATTTTACTCCCTCTTTGAAGACGCGAGTAATAACCTCGAAAGCATTGCACAAAAACTCCTTCAAGTTGTGCATGAATCAGATTTCAACAAACGTGCAGCACTTATTGAAGAGATGCGCGATATCGAGCATCAAAATGACAACATTACCCATCAAATTTTCATTGAGTTGGGTAAAAACTTCATTACGCCATTTGACCGCGAAGACATCCATGCTTTGGCCTCTGCCCTAGACGACATCGCGGATTATATTTACGCATCGGGCAAGAAAATCAACTTCTATAAAATTGATCCTATTTCTGATCAAGGCATTCAAAAAACAGCTGCTGCTATCAACGACGCAGTTATTGCTGTGAAAGCCGCCGTGATGGAATTGCGCAACCTCAAAAACACCCAAAAAATCATTGAGTGTGTCATCAAGATCAACAGCATCGAAAACAACGCTGATAACATTTTTGACATGAGTATTGAGCGCCTCTTCAACTCAGATGTTGATGCTAAAGAATTGATCAAGCGCCGTGAGTTGTACATGGTCATGGAAACTGCCACTGACAAATGCGAAGACGCAGGAAACGTGATCGAGTCTATCGTTGTAAAATACGCCTAACTAATAGGCTCCATCATTTAAAGACAAACAGATGTTTACTTTATTACTTGTCGTCATTGGCATCGCCTTACTCTTTGACCTCGTCAATGGGTTTCACGATGCCGCAAACTCGATTGCAACAGTTGTTTCAACTAAGGTGCTCACGCCTTTTCAGGCGGTACTTTGGGCGGCTATGTTCAATATCATTGCCTTTTGGGTATTTGACATGAGCGTGGGCAATACTGTTGCCAAAACCGTAGACAACAACGCCATTGACCTTTGGGTTATTTTAGCTGGATTGTTAGCGGCTACCTTTTGGAACCTACTCACATGGTGGTTGGGAATTCCTTCTTCCTCTTCACACACGCTCATCGGGGGATTTGCAGGTGCCGCAGTTGCGCACGCTGGATTTGGTGTGATTGAAAGTGGTGAAATCTTGAAAGTTGTTCTCTTCATTTTTCTCGCACCTATTATTGGTGGCTTCATTGCTTATCTGATTGCGGTCGTAACTATTTCTCGATCATTCTGGAAAAAAATGTTGGTGATTCTTTTACTCTCTGGTGTCACAATTGCCGTAATGGAATACATGATTGAATTCATCGATATGAAACCTATTATGATGTATATCGTGATTGGTATGATCGCAGTATTTATTATAGTATACATTTGGTTCGAACTTGTACACGGGTCAAAACCATCAGCAGTAAAAGAGGCCAATATGCACAAGAAATTGCAACTTCTTTCTTCTGCCGCATTCTCTTTGGGTCATGGCGGAGCAGATTCGCAAAAGGTAATGGGTATTATTTGTGCCGCCTTGCTCGTCTATAGCAATATGGGTCGCGAAGGTAAGTTAGACCAACCTGTTCCTAAAGATTTGCGCATCACTGAACTCATGCAAATTGAATTCAACGATACCGATGGCAAAAAACATAAGTTCAAGCCTGAAGTAGCAGAGGTCAATGGTCAAGTGTATTACATCGATCATAAAGAGGTAATTGATGCGGCTACAGGAACAGCAATTTATAGTGAAGATGGCAAAACGCTTGCAACCGTTCAAAATGCACCTTCATTTAAGGCAATTGATGAAGAAATGCACAAAATTGAAATCTTCACTTTTGGAGATGCATTGTGCGATGCGAAAACCAGCGACACTATATTCTTGGATAAAACAATTGATACAACTTACAAATACGCCAGTATTTTTGGAGAATACGTCGATGGTTCAACGGGAGAATTGCGCGAAGGACACAAAATCAAAACAAAAGTACATTCCGACACAATGCCTTTTTGGGTGGCGTTTGGGTGTTATCTCATGATTGGGATTGGAACCTTAATGGGTGGCTGGAAAATTGTCAAAACAATGGGAACTAAGATCACCAAGGTGACACCGCTGGAAGGTGTTTGCGCCGAAACAGCAGGGGCACTGACCCTGTTTACGGTATCTCAGTTTGGAATCCCGGTTTCGACAACCCACACTATTACTGGTTCGATTATTGGCGTTGGTGCCACCAAACGACTCAGCGCTGTTCGCTGGGGTGTGACCATCAACTTGCTTTGGGCATGGATCCTAACCATCCCTGTAAGTGCTTTGTTGGCAGCTATTTTTTACTATGCCATTAGCTGGTTCAAGTAAAAAATCCTGAATAATCATTGAAAAAGGGCGCATATGCGCCCTTTTTTAGTAAATATTCATTCAGTTTTTGAATTATTTTAAAATTTCTTAACTTTAAGCCGAATCTAAAAAATCAACTATGAAAAAACTTTTACTTACTGTCAGTGCCATCGCACTATCTGCAGCTACTTATGCGCAGGTAATCGTTGCTGGTATATCTCCACAAAGTATTGTGGCTAACTACGCCCACACTTGGGCAGATCCAGGAAGTGGCTGGGGAACGCCAGATTTCAACATCCCAGGAACCTTTGTTCAAGATACCATCATGGTAGTTGACGACGGGTCTACCGGTTTGAACGCTCAAGGCAACCCTATCTCTGCTGAAGGATGTAACCCACTTATCAATGACCTTACAGGTAAAATTGCTGTTGTATTCCGCAACACATGTGAGTTCGGTGCAAAAGCTTTGAACGCACAAAATGCTGGTGCTGTTGGTGTTATTGTTGTCAATCGCAACCCAGGTGAAGTGATCGCAATGGGAGCTGGTGCTTCTGGTGCGAACGTAACGATTCCTGTTGTTATGGTAGACATCAACGACGGTTTAGCACTCATCGCTGAAATGGCAAACGGACCTGTTGTTATGTTCTTGGGTAACAAAACCGGTTTGTTCCCTAACGATGGTGGTATTTCTGGTGCTGCAACTTTATTGCCACGTCAAGGAATGATCCCATCTCAGTTGGCACAAAACGGAACTGAATTCAATTTTGACCTCGGTTCACGCGTTTACAACTACGGTAATCAAGCACAAACAGGTATGTCTTTGAACGCAAAAATCACCAACCCATCTGGTGCTTCTGTTTATGACAACACAGCTTCTGGCATCAACCTTGCTGCTGGAGACTCACTTGATGTTTTCCCTGGTGGAGCATCTACCTTACCTAACTTCTCTTTGGCTTCTTACCCTGCAGGTACTTACACGCTTACTTACACATTGTTATTGAGTGGTGCCGACGACTACAACGCAGACAACAGCCTTGTGACTACTTTCACCGTAACTGACTCTTTATTCAGCTATGCACAAGCAGACGCTGCTACAGGTACACCAACTGGTGGTAACTACTACCGTCCTGGCACGAACAACCAAACGTATTCTGCATGTCAGGTAATCGACAACGCAAATGCCAGCCGTTTGAAAGCAAATGGTATCTGGTTCTCTGCAACCACTTCAGCTGCATCTGGTGTGCTTTTAACAGGAGAAGAAATGGCACTTTACCTCTACAAGTGGGAAGATGTCTTTACTGACCTCAACGATGCGAACTTAGCGTTCAACACACTTACAGAAGTAGCGAACGGTTTCTACTACTACCCAGGAGATCTTCAAGGTGAAACAGTTTACGGTGCCTTCACTACACCTGTTGCATTAGAAGACAACCAACGTTACCTCGCTTGTGTTCAAACTGTTAACCTCAACCTTTACATGGGTCATGAAAACGGTACAAACCTTACATGGAACGAAGCTTACTACCTTCAGCCAATGGCACCAAACGAAAGCGACGGTACGTGGTATGCAGCTGGTTTCGGCTCTGATTTACCAAGCTCTTTGGCAATTGCGGTTTCTGACAACGATGTCAACGTTACAGAATTGAATACAGTTGCAGGTAAAGCATTTCCTAACCCAGCTAACGACGTAGTTACTGTTGCTATCGAAGGTGAAGGAACAGCTCAATTGACAGTTACTGACGTAGCAGGTAAAGTAGCTATGGCTGCTTCATTGAACCTTGCTGCTGGTCAAGATAACGTGAATATCGCAGGCTTGACTTCAGGTCTTTACATTTTCAACGTTACACTTGAAAACGGTAAAACTGCTCAATTCAATGTTGTGAAAAAATAAGTTCAACTCTTTTTGAACTGAAAAGGGACGGGCAACCGTCCCTTTTTTATTTGCTATCTTTGTGGTATGTCGAAAGCATCATATACAGTTACAGCAGCACTTCCCTACGCAAACGGGCCCCTTCATTTAGGTCATGTCGCCGGCGTTTATTTACCTGCCGATATTTTTGTTCGTTTTTTAAGAATGAATAACCACGACGTCGCCTTTATATGTGGCGCCGATGAACACGGTGCAGCCATAACCCTACGCGCTAAAAAAGAAGGTCTCAGCCCTAAAGATATCGTAGACAAATACGACGGCATCATTAGAAATGCTTTTCAAGATTTTCAAATCAGTTTTGACATCTTTCACCGCACTTCAAGTGAACTACACCACCAAACATCTGCCGAATTCTTTAAACGCCTATACGACCAAGGTCAGTTTACCGAAGAGGTATCGGAACAATACTTTGACGAACAATACCAACAATTTTTAGCAGATCGCTACATCACCGGCCAATGCCCCAAGTGTAGCAACCCAAGCGCCTATGGCGACCAATGCGAAAAATGTGGTTCCGACCTCAGCCCTACCGAACTCATTAATCCCGTCTCTACCTTAAGCGGTAGCAAACCAATCCTCAAAAGCACTTCTCATTGGTATTTACCCATGGATCAGCACGAATCTTGGCTCAAAGAATGGATTCAAGAAGGGATTTTAGATGGTCAAAAACAACACGAACCCAAAGAATGGCGCAACCAAGTCATTGGCCAATGTATGTCTTGGATCAACGGTGGCTTGCGCCCCCGCGCCATGACCCGCGATTTAGACTGGGGCGTTAAAGTACCGCTTCCTAA
>RDZL01000022.1 GCA_004295165.1 Flavobacteriia bacterium | reverse complement strand
CGTAGCACTCGCCGTGTTCGTAGGGGTTGAGGGTTCCTGGATCGATATTGATATATGGATCGAGTTTTTGAATGGTGGTGGTGTAACCACGGGCTTGTAAAAGTTTTGCTAACGAGGCTGAAATGATGCCTTTCCCTAAGGAAGAAGTCACACCCCCGGTTACAAAAACATACTTGGTTGAATTGGACATATAACGTTTGTAACTACGGGAAACAAAGGTAATACATTCATTTCCTTTGGCCTAAAATTGTTCACAAAATGTTCAAATGTTTATTTCTTTTGCTGCCAAGTAAAATAGTGCTGTTGCTGTTGAGGACGGTTGTTTTCGGGTTCCAAAAGTGGTTCGCACGGCCTAAGGCTATCGTGGCAATCTTTAGGGAGACCTTGATATAACTTGGTTCCGTCGGTTTTCCAGGCGATCATTTCATCCGAAACTTCCTTGATGATTTTGGCCGGATTACCCACCACTAAACTGCGCGCAGGGATTTCCATTTTGGCGGGCACAAACGCCAGCGCGCCAATAATGGATTCTCTGCCAATCTGTACATCGTCCATAATGACGGCATTCATGCCAATTAGGCAGTTTTCACCGAGGGTTCCGCCGTGGATAATAGCGCCATGACCCACGTGGGCTCCGGCTTTCAAATGAACGGTAGTGCCAGGAAACATATGAATGACACAATTTTCTTGCACATTACAGCCGTCTTCTATGATGATTTGTCCCCAGTCGCCACGCAAAACGGCCCCAGGGCCAATATAGACGTTTTCACCAATCAGCACATTGCCAGTAACATTGGCCTGCGGATGCACAAAGCTAGAGGCTTTGATGACAGGAATAAAACCGTTGAAGGAATAAATGGCCATAAGGTAAGTTTTGGAAGTAAAATTAACGTTTTGAACTTATTCAATCAAAGTTTTGTACTGAGATGGGGAAACGCCCATGTGTCTTTTGAAATGTCTATAAAAAGAAGTTCTGGAATTGAAATGACACTGTTCACCGAGGGTTTCAATGGTGTAATTTTCTAGATATCCGTTATTGATGAGTGTCAGGGCGTGAATGAGTCGCATTAAATTCAGGTAATCACTCTGAGAAAACCTACAATGGTATTTGATGGCGAACTTTAGGTGACTTTTGGGATAGTTTAAATGTTTGGCAATTTCGGCAATGAGCTTGGTGCTGTTTGCCGAGATGATCAGTTCTGGTTTGAGTTGTTGCAAGTCCTCGAGTAGCTGTGTTGAGTTTTTTCGGATAATAGTGTCTAGAGCGCTGTCTTGTGGCTCAATTTTGAGAAGTGCTTTGTGATTCCAGATATTGAAATCTTTAGAAAAATTGCGGTTTAGATCTTTCTTTTTGAAAACTTCATTGAAAACAATTCCAGGATTGAAAAATAAATAGCTTACAAACAAGATCCAAACGATAACAGTGCTATTGAACATATTATGAATGACTTCTTGTTTGGATGAAGAGTTGAAAAAAATGAAGTAAATAGTGAAAATAAAATTGTTGATGGATAGTGCTAAAATCCAAATGGTCAGTTGTTTGACTTTAATTAATTGCTGTTGCGTGTATATAGAATGATGCGCTCGTAAATATTTGATTGCGCTGTTGATCAGCAGGTAATAATAAAAACAAGTGTAGACAAAGAAGATGAGCCCAAGTAGCTTGATTTCAATTGCTCCTATATAAAATCGGTAGACTACAATCAACAAGAAAAAACTAAAATGCAACAGCGTTTTTGTGTACGTGGTTTTGACACCAATAAAGGTTTTGAGACAAAATAAATAGAGTGGGGGAAAGGCAAAAAGTAAAATAAATACTCTTAAAACAACCGGTTTTGAATCTTGCAGTATTTCTAGAGAGACCAAACCGTACTGAAATCTGGCAAACCCTGCAAATAAGATCAATAAAAAAAAGAAAATATTGATCCTTTTCGTGCGCACATAATTAAGTAAAATAGCTAAAGAAATCAGTATTAAACAAAATCCTATGAGTAAGTTGCTAAGGTAAAGTAACATGAACAAATTTAACATTATTGACAAATGTTAAACAATTTTGAAACATCATTTTACTGTTTCAAAAACCACAAAATTGTTTCACATGCGATACTTGTTGTATGAATTACAAATAGTGTAACTCAATTCTAGATTTATCTCTTCACTTTTGTTCATCGAGTTTAAAATAAACCGGAATTTTAAATAATATTTAATTCATGTCTATGGTTCTCAACGCAAGTGCAACAAAATTATATTGGAGAATCTTCTTGTTTTCTCTGATACTTACTAGCTCAGCAATCAGTGCCTATTTTTTGATCTATCAGGAGGAATTTATTTTTATCATCCTGATCGGTTTTTCTTGTTTTCTCATTCCATGGAGTTATTTCGAGCTGTTAGAGGTAAGTGAATTGAAACGAAGACAATTTCAAAAATTAGCGATCAAAGAAGAGCACCTAGTCTTTGAGCAATTAAGACGGCGCGGAGGTGATAAAATTGCATTACCTGTGACATTCGATAATATTAAATGTGTAGGAATTGATAAATCTTGCTTGACCATAGAAGTTGTGCGCAGGCAAAACTGGAATGGAGCGGCGAACGAATTTTTCATTCCCATGGGCAATGTGCCTAAAGCACAGTTGTTTGCTTTGCCGGCAAATCATAGTCAAAGAATTGAAATCATCAACTTCTTGATCAATAAAGGGATTGATATTGTGTAGCTATGAAATCGAACGCTTATTTATTGTATTTAACATAATATTAATTATATAACAATTACAACAAAACCACATTCCAAACGTTGTGTATCTTTGCACTGTGTTTAGCACCGACCAACAAACCCTCCACGACCTCGAGTTTGAAGCCATCAAAGCATGGCTCGAAAAATTTTGCATTGGCCCCACGGCTTTAAAGCAAGTTCAAACTTTACAGCCACGCACTCAATTTGCGGTTTTGCGCCAAGAACTCAAGCGCGTCGATGAATTGCGTTTGGTGCGCGTACACGGTGAAAAATTTCCACAGCTCGAATTTGAAGAACTCCTTCAAGAAATCAAATTACTTGGGATTCAGAAAGCTGTGATTTCTTTAGAAGGATTTCGCCGCATATACCAAGCCTCAGAACTTGTGAACGCTCTGGTATTGTTTTTTGAAAATTCACTCTTTAAGTATCCTTTATTAAAGGAACTCACCGAAGACGTCTATTACACCAAAGACATCATCGAAGAAATCGATCAAGTTTTTGACCGCAACGGGCAAATCAAAGACGACGCCTCTGCTGCGCTCGCAGAAATCAGAACGCGCATACGAGTCTTGCGCAACCAGATCAATAAGAATTTTGACAAAGAGTTGCGCCGCTACAACAAAGACAAAGTATTGGCAGAAACGCTCGAAACGTATGTCAATGAAAGACGTGTATTGACGGTACTATCTACGTTCAAGCGAAAAGTGCCCGGTAATATCCATGGATCGAGTAAAACAGGAAGCCTGACCTTTATTGAGCCTCTAGTTAACGTGCCACTCAACAACGAACTCGAATTCTTATTCGACGACGAGCGCAAAGAAATTCACCGCATTTTACAAGCGTTAACGGCCCTAATGGTTCAATACCGCCCACTGATCAATGCGTATCAAACCATACTGACAAGGATAGATTTCTTGAATGCCAAATGCAAGCTAGCTATTGAGATGCAGGCTGTCTTGCCCGCTATTGGGCAGCACACCGGTATGCACATGAAGCAGGCCTTTCATCCGCTGCTCAGGCGCTCCAATCAGCTGGCGGGTAAGCCAACCTTTGCACAAGAGCTCAAGTTGCAGCAAAAATCCAGAATGCTCGTCATTTCTGGGCCCAACGCTGGCGGCAAAAGCATTACGCTCAAAACAATTGGTCTGTTGCAACTGATGCTGCAGTCAGGGCTTTTGGTGCCTGTGGCGCCAGACAGCCAAATGTGTTTTTTCAAGCAGATATATTCAGATATTGGAGATAATCAATCCATTGAAAATGAATTGAGTACCTACTCTTACCGCTTGCAACGCATGAAGTTCTTTTTAGGGCGCTCCAATGCCCAAACTTTGTTGCTTTTAGACGAATTTGGAACGGGCTCTGATCCGGAGCTTGGCGCTGCGTTGGCAGAGGTTTTCTTTGAGCAAATGTATGCGCTTAAGGTGTTTGGTGTACTCACCACCCACTACAGCAATATCAAACTCAAGGCTGATGAACTTCCAGAAGCGCAAAACGGTTGCATGCTTTTCAATGAAAAGGACCTCTCCCCGCTTTATCAGTTCGCTTTGGGGCAACCTGGCAGCTCTTTTACGTTTGAGGTGGCTCAGCTCAATGGGATTTCCAAAGCCCTGATCCAAGACGCGAAGTTGCGCCTAGATCAGCAAAAAGTAAGACTCGATAAACTCTTGAGTGGTTTGCAAAAAGAGCGCAATCAGTTATTGGCGCAAAACAAGCGCTTGGCCGAGGCCGCTCGGGCTGCCGAAAAGTCTGGCGCACAGCACGAGCAAGAAATCCAAAAGTTGCAGCACAAACAAAGCCAGGTCACGCAGGTTCAAGAAAGCAGTCAGCGCCAGCTACAAGCCGGTAAAAAAATGCTCGCATTCATCGAGAAATTCAATGCGACATCTCGCAAAAAAGATGTCAATACGGCGTTATTTCAGGAGCTCACCCAATTTTTACGCCTCGAGAAGTCTAAGCAAACCATCAAGAAAAAAGCCCCGAGCCCCTCTCCTACCCAAGCGCCAACAAAGAAAGAAGTGCAGCGCGCCGAGAAGTATGAGCAAGAACGCATCAAGGTGGGTTCTCAGGTTCAGCTCATCCAAACCAACCGCATTGGTGTAGTCGAAGAAATGAAAGGCAAGCAGCTCACCGTGATATTCGGTCAAGCCCGCATCAAAGTACATCTAGAGAAGTTGCGCTTTTTAGCCGACTGAAATTTAACATAAGTTACACATGAATCCCTTGAAAATGCGTAACTTTGCGCTCAATTTTTTAAATTATCACCGTAAATGAGTAGTACAGCACTTGGAAACCACATCTTAGTTGAGTTTATGAATTGTGATCCGCATGTCATGAACGACGTAGCGGCCATCGAACGCGACATGGTAGGCGCAGCCCGCAAAGCAGAGGCCACCGTGATCAACTCTACCTTTC
>RDZL01000074.1 GCA_004295165.1 Flavobacteriia bacterium | reverse complement strand
CTGAGCCCCGAATACATCCATTCTTTTGATTTGGCCTATTCACTCGAAAAAAAGAAGTTAACGGTTTCTAGTTCCTTGTATTTTCGCCAATCTGACGGCGTCATCTCTCGCTTCAAAGAATTTTATCCAGACAACACGAGTGCTGTTACCTACATGAACATCGCGCAAACCAAAGCCTTGGGTGCAGAGCTCATCCTGATGTTTAAACCCAGCCCTTCTTTGCGCAGCACCATTTCTTATAACGGCAACTACACTTGGTACAAAACAAATATGGCTGAGTTTCCAGACCGCCAAGGTTTCAACCACAACGTCAAGTGGAACACTTCTTATGAATTCTGGAAGAAAACAGCAACTCTACAATTGAGTGTCAATTACAACGGGCCGCGTGTCACGGTTCAGGGTATTGCCCAAAGAAAAGGACCAATTGACTTGGCTTTTGAAAAGAAATTGGCCAACGGCAATTGGAGCATCGGTACCCGCGTCACCGATATCTTTGATCGCCAAGGCTTCTATTTTGAAGTAGACCGCCCAGGAATTGTTCAAACGGGTGAATTCAAATGGCTCACGCGCAGGGTGTATGTTTCGGCAAGCTATAAATTTGGAAAACTAGAAATCTCCAAAGCCAAGCAAAGTACCGGAGATGGCGGCGGCGAGCTTTAATTGTCAAGCAGTCTAGTTAGCTTTCAGTCTGCTCCAAAGTTTTTGGGCCCAGGAAATGTAAGCTTGCAGCTGCGTCGGTATTTCATTGTTTTTTAAATCGCCTACACACAACACGTTTTTTTCTTTTAATTCCTGAAGCAACAAAAAGATCACTTGCGGGTCAAACTGTGCCGTCAATTGACTTTCCACCAAAGAGAGTTCCGTTTGAGACCAGTAGGCGAGGTATTGTTTCTGCACTTCGCTCCAATCCTTTAAAATTGCAGCCAAGACCTGAGGGTCAAATGCTTGTTGAAATTGGAGTGCCATTGCCTTTCGTTGAACTTGGTACTGATTGAAAAACGCCAACATAGGCAAATGCTGGTCGCTTACTGAGATTTTCGAGCTTTGTGTTGTGGTCTCATGTTGCGTTGATGAGTGCCATTTGATGGCTAAAACTCGGGCAGCACGATCAATTTTGTCCAATTCTTTATACCATTTGGGATACAACAAGAGCTGATCAAGTTGTCTGTAGATTTTTTGCTTGAGCGCAAAGATGACTTGTTCAATTTGCTCTTCGAGGTCTTCTTGTAGGTCTATATTGAGCAGCACTGCAGCCTCTTGCGGGCTCATTTGTTTAGGTTTTTGCGCATGCGCAA
>RDZL01000021.1 GCA_004295165.1 Flavobacteriia bacterium | reverse complement strand
GGCACGAATCCGAAGGAAGTAAGTCTGCTCCAAGCACATATCGCGCAACTGCTCAACGCGCCTCAATAAAGCATTTTCTTTTTGCCTATCTTTGTACTCAAATGAGACAACCAAAGAAAACAGGTGCAAAACCTAAAGTAAGCGGTGCCAAAGACGCACCAAAGGTGAGTGCCCGTGACAAGCGCAAATACATCGATTACAAAATCAAAGTTAAAAAAGGCGATCCATTGCCTAGTTTTCGCGAAGATGCCATTCGCCTCAATAAGTTTTTATCCAACGCAGGTATATGTTCGCGTCGCGAGGCAGATGTCCTGATTGAAACAGGCGTGGTTTCTATTAATGGCGTTATTGTTACGGAATTAGGCTACAAAGTCAAGCCCGGCGACGCAGTTCAATACGACGGAGAAACCATCACTACAGGCACTAAACGCTACGTTTTACTCAATAAACCGAAAGGTTATATTACTGCAATTGACGATCCACGTGGTCGTAAAACCGTCATGACCCTTGTGAGTAAAGCTTGTCGCGAACAAATATTCCCAGTTGGGCGCATTGAACGCGAAACAACAGGTCTAATGCTCTTCACCAACGATGGCGACATGATGAAAAAACTCATGCACCCCCGTTACCACGCACGCAAAATATACCACATTGAGACCAACAAAGCGGTAGCCCGCGAAGACATCGAAAAAATGACACGCGGCATAGACCTCGACGATGGTCGTTTCAAAGCTGAGGCAGCAAGTTTTGTAGAAGGCGGCTCGAGCAATGAAATCGGTGTGGAAATCCGTTCGGGCAAAAACCAAGTTGTTCGTAGAATGGTAGAAGCATTGGGTTATCAAGTTATTAAGCTAGACCGCGTCATGTATGCTGGCCTTACCAAAAAAGATTTACCGCGCGGATATTACCGCCACCTCACTGAACAAGAAGTTGCGTTTTTAAAGATGTCTAAATGAAAAAATGGGTATTTTTTGGCTTGGTAGTACTTTTTGCTACGTTCATAGGATGGTATGTCAAGGGATATTTTTCTGATGACACTTTTGCATACACGAGCAAAAACCCCAATTCAGCTTTCTTTTACCCGCTTGACACCATTCCAAAAATTTATCAATACCGCAACATTGCAAACGGTTTAGACGAAGAATTTCATCGGATTTATACCGTAGAAGATGCCGTCGGACCGCACCTCATTGTAGAAGTGTATGCTGGCGATGGCCGTTTGCGCGAAGCCATCAATTACAACATAGACTCTCTTGTTGTCCAGGACCACATGGTTGTCAATCGCGAACAAAGTAAGGAAAAGGCGCTGCTCTACAAAAACCAGATTTTTCCGTTTGACCTGCATAAAGAAACTTGGTTCGCATCTAAATTTAGTGGGGTCATGGATTCCACTGTCATTTTACATGAAGTTTTTCGAAAGCTACAAACCAAGAGAACAACTTCATTTTTAACTAAAAAAAGTGCGAAATCACTTATTTTTAAAGACAAAATCCGCCGCACCGTACTCAATCCTTTCACCAGAACTGAAAAGGAAGTAACAGGCCTGCAGTACAGTATTTTTGCTGAGGGCTATGGATTAGTGGCCTGGCACAACCGTAACAAGACCATTCATTTTCGTTTAGAACGCATTCTTACTCAAAAGGAGTGGATTCAAATTATCGCTCGATGAAACAACTTATCATTATTTCGCTTTTCCTTTTTTTAGGAGCAAATGCTCAGGCGCAGTACCTCAATCAAAAGAAATCGACAGGTCCTGGAACACTCTTCTTTTATTGGGGCTATAACCGCAGTATTTATACCCCTAGTACGATTCGCTTTATTGGCCCAGGGTACGACTTCAAACTCCAAGGCGTTGAGGCCACAGATCGCCCCTCGACCGATTTCAATGAGTACATCAACTTAACAACCTTTACTGTTCCGCAATTCGATGTGCGTTTGGGGTATAATTTCAAGCGCAATTGGGCAGTTTCTCTAGGTTATGAGCACATGAAATACGTCATGAAACACGGTCCAACTTACAACCTAAGCGGCACTATTAGCCCTGGAATTGATCAGGCGACAGGTTGGTCTGGCACCTACAGCGGTGATACAGTTACTACCAATGAAAATACTTTTCATTACGAAAACACTAACGGGCTCAATTACATCAATGTACAGCTCACCAATGTGTTTAAAATATATCAGTCAGAAAAAGGAAATTTTGCACTTACTACGCTAATGGGTGTTGGCGCTGGCCCGGTGTTATCTTACAATGATTTTACCTTTGCTGGCGAAAAGTCTATGGAAACCGTTTCGCTCTCGGGCATGGGTGCATCAGGGCATTTTGGTTTGCGCGCTGAGTTTTTCAAGCATTTGTTTGTGGCAGCGAATGTACAAGGTGGTTTTATTGGTCAGTACCGAGTCAAAACCCGACCTAATGACTACGATTCTCATGCCAGGCAAGCCTTCTTGTATGGTCAACGCGATATCGTGGTGGGTGCTTTGTTCTATTTGAAACAAGCAGACAAATGTAATACTTGCCCAAATTGGTAAAATGAAATTCCTGATTGTCGGTTTAGGTAACCCCGGTGCTGAATACCTCGAAACACGGCACAATATTGGTTTCAAGGTCTTAGATGAGCTTGCCGCTGATCTCAGTGCTTCTTTTTCTTTGGATAAAGCTGCTTTTAGGGCCGAGGCCAAATACAAAGGCCGTCAGCTCATTCTGATCAAGCCAATTACCTTTATGAATTTATCTGGAAAAGCTGTCAATTATTGGCTGCAAACCGAAAAGATACCTTTGAGCAACCTGCTTGTCATTACCGATGACATCGCCTTACCATTTGGCACCATCCGCATGAAAGGAAAAGGCAGCGATGGCGGCCACAACGGGCTCAAAGACATTCAAGCCTTGCTCAAAACCCAAGAGTATCCGCGTTTGCGCTTTGGTGTGGGGTCGGATTTCTCAAAAGGCCGTCAGGCCGATTACGTCTTGGGCAAATGGAAACCTGACGAAGACAAAGCCCTTCCTGAAAGGATACAAACGGCCGCTTCTGCAGCCAAGAGTTTTGTTTTTGATGGCTTACCAATGGCCATGACCAACTGGAACAATAAGTAGGCTCCTCATATTAAGCTTTTGTTAACTGCTTTTTTTTAGTTACCTTTCGGTAAACTACTACCTAATGAAACACAGTTACTTACTGCTTTTTGCCTTGTTTCAACTCCCCATTTTTGCACAGTATTGCACTAGCGTTGGCCCTACAAGTACTGTAGATTCTAACGTGGAAAGCGTTGTATTGAGCGGCGTCGTGGGCACCATTAATTACGTAGGTTGTCCGGGTGTAATTGGCCTGCACGACCTCTCACAAAGTGTGAATGTGTCGCTCAATGCGGGCGGATCTTATACAATTTCTGTCAAATTTGGCACCTGTAATGGTAATTATGCTGGCGTAGGGGAGGCTTGGATAGACTTTGATCAAAATGGCAATTTTGATGCTTATGAAAGCTTGGGCACATGGGCGGGCACACCGCCGGCACCCATCCAAAATTGGTCTTTTACGGTTCCACCAAATGCAGTCAATGGCATTACGCGCTTGCGCGTTATGCAACGAGAGGCGGGCACGCTACCGCTCAATCCTTGTGGCACTTTTACTTGGGGTTCGGTTACAGATTTTGGCATTACCCTCACCAATGGCTTAGATTGTACAGGCTACCCAGGCGATGACCAAAATGATGCCATCGTTGTAGGTGCGCTTCCTTATACCGATACGCGTTCGACAGAAGTCTGTTATTCCAACCAAAATTACGTTTATCCGTCGCCGGATATTTACTACTATTTTGAACCCAATCCTTTGCTTGCTGAGGTTAATGTTTCGCTTTGCGGCGCTAATTTTGATACTTTTTTAAGCGTTGTGGACATGAATGGAAATGTGGTGGCCTACAACGACGACGCACCAGAATGTGCGCCACAGTCTGCTTTATCCTTCGATGCAGCTGATTTAGGGCCATTGTATATTATTGTAGAAGGCTGGGGCGCATTAAATGGAGACTACACCCTGCAAATCTCTGCAAGTTATGTAGGCCTCGAAAACGCCGAGCTCAAAGCATTCAACGCGTATCCAAACCCTAGCCAAGGCTTGTTGCACCTGACGGCAAATACGGGCTCGTATCAATTTTTAGATGTAAAAGGCCAATTGTTAAGCACCTTAGACACCCAACAACAGGCTGTTTTTAATATGGAAGAATTGCAAGCAGGTGTATACTTCATCAAAGAAATAGAAACTGGTCGCATACAAAAATGGCAGAAGTTATGAGGCATTTTGTTTTATTGCTTTGTTTGGCATTAGCGCCGCAATTAGTTGCTCAATTTTGGATACAAAAATCGAGTTTGGGTGGTGCTGGAAGGCACCGCGCCACAGGTTGCGCCACCTCGCATCGCGGCTATATGGGCTTGGGCCACGTAAACGGAACAGGTCAGGATATCTCCTTTAAAGATTGGTGGGAGTACGACCCCGCATCGGATACCTGGACCCAACGCGCAGACTTCCCCGTCAGCACACACGGAGCCGTGTCTTTTGTGGTAGATAACTGCCCGGTAGTTGGTGGTGGTTCTGCACTTAGTACGCAATTTTACAAATTTGACCCAACTCAGAATAACTGGACGCCTATTGCCAATTGTATTTTGCCCAATCCGGGCGATAGCCAAGGTTTCGCTGTAAACAACCGCGGTTTTGTGTATCAGGCCAACCAATTGGCCAAGTACAACCCCAATACCGATTCTTGGTCTTTATGTGCAAATGCCCCAATGTCATTTGGGCAATGGACTTGCTCATTTGTGATTGAAGGGAGCGCTTTTATCAAGGGTGGTACACAGCTTTGGGAGTACAAACCGCTACACGATCAATGGCTGCAACGCGCAAGTTTCCCTGGAGTATCTACCGGAGGTAGTTCGGGTTTTGCGATTCAACAACGCGGATATGTAACTACTGGCTACGTAGGCGGCTTGTCTGTAGTAACAGAGCAAGTTTGGTCTTTTCATCCGGCCACGAATACCTGGAACCAAGAAATTGATTTTCCTGGTTCAAAACGTAGGTTTATTGTCGCCTTTGCCATCCACGACCGCGGTTACATGGGCACAGGAACCAACGGAATCAACTTTAATGATTTTTGGCAATTCAACCCCACAGACAACACCATTGGTTTAGCGCAAAATGATGTGGTCATAAAAGCCTATCCGAACCCTGTC
>RDZL01000020.1 GCA_004295165.1 Flavobacteriia bacterium | reverse complement strand
TAGAAGTTTGCCTTTGCGGTTAACGGTTACTTTAACTTTGGTGCCGAGGTCGCCCATGAGTTTTTGGCGCACTTGATCGTTTTTGATACCGATCCCTGCAACAGTTTGACCATCTACTTGCACAATTTGGTCACCCGGTAATATTCCTAGCTTTTCTGAAGGGCCTCCGGGAATGGTGGCAACAACGCTAATGGTATCTTTCATGAGCTGAAAACGCACACCAATTCCGACAAAACTACCGTTGATCGTCATTTGGGCGTCGTCGAGCTCTTCTTTAGGAATATAAGTAGAGTGCGGATCTAGGGCCTCTAGCATAGCTACAATTGCGGTTTCGGTGAGTTGGGGTGCATCTGGCGCATCTACGTAAAAGCGTTCAATGTTGTAGAGCACTTCGGCGTATTTTTGTGCAGATGCTGCAGCTTTATTGGCGTCTTGGGCCCAAAAGCTGGTGCCAAGGATGGTAGTGAGCAGAAGAAAAGTATAGCGCATGTCAGTAAATTTTACGAAATACAAAAATAAGCATCGCTATTCAAATTGCTCAGAAAGTTTAACTTTGTTATGCACATATGAAAGAAAAAAAACGCAAACTCCGCTGGTATCAAACACGCAAAGCGCGCAATGCATTCAAGCGCGCCAAAAAAATCAGTGGCTATTTCTTTACACTCTTAGGATCCGCCATTCTTTTATATGTCATCGCCACCTTTATTTTGTCCCGCATTACGGTTAAGGGCCAAAACAACAAAGGCGCCAATATCCAAATCTTCCTCATGAAATCAGGTGTACACACCGATTTCATCTTGCCTGTCTGCAACAACATCAAAGACTGGCGCACCGAATTCCCCTTGGCCAACACCGGCTTCAAAGACAGCAGTAGTCAACTCGTTTCTATTGGTTGGGGCGACCAAACATTTTACATGAATACCCCTACCTGGGCCGACCTCACCCCAAAAACAGCGCTTACGGTTCCTTTTGGCATAGGGCCTTCTGCAATCCATGCCACCTATTATCAACAGCTCCTAGACGATCGCCCAACCATCCGCTTACACCTCACTGAAAAGCAATACCTCAAACTGGTGCACTACATCGAAAAAACACTTGAACGCAAAGGCAATGGGCAAACAAAATACATCAAAGCCACGATGCCAGGCGTGGTCACGGGTAACGATGCTTACTATGCTGCAAAAGGACGCTATAGTCTCTTTTTTACATGTAACTCTTGGGTCAACTCAGGGCTGCAAGCTTGTCAGCAAAAATCCTGCTACTGGACAGCATTTGCCGGCGGCATCTTTTATCAGTATGGCAAGTAAGTCGTTTTACCTCGTTGTTTTCAGTTTCATCTATTCAATGGCCATGAGTCAAGATTACATTGTTTTTATCAACGGCTATCGCGGACCAAAATACGACCAAGAACTTCCAGACAACAAAATCCATTTAAAAGACCCTACTGGCTATTGGTACAAACTCGACGACAGCATTCAAAAGCGCTTCCCGAATGCAAAAGCCTTCTACTTTGACGCACACCATCCTTTACGCACCTCTACACACCGCAAAATGTCTAAAGCAGTTGGGTCTTATCTATTTTCCAGATTTTGTTGGTTCAGAAAAGACAGCAGGTGGGTGCTGAACAAAACGATCAATCAAAGTGGTTTTCAGGAACGTTTTGAAAACGGCAGATTGGCTGCAGGTGCACTTAAAAATGAACTCCAAGGCAAAGGAACATGCAAAGTCCATTTTGTTTGTCACAGCATGGGCTATGCCTACATGTTGGGCATGATCGATGAACTTATAGGCTACGTTGATTTTGGCAAAGCGCTTATTTTATCGCCAGAAGGTGCAAATACTGCGGGCTGTGACTGGTCACTATTTGAAGAAGTCTGGCAATATGGCGCCAGAGCCGATGAAAAATTAGCTGACCCCATTTGCTTACAAGACGGAATTGCTCCACAAACGCCCGTAGTTGGCATAGACCACTTACCCGCAACAACCAAAGGCGGACGCGTATATATTCCCGCAGACTACCCCAAGAAAAAACTAGGTTTCATCAAGAGCCATCACCTCGCCTATTACGATTGGTTCCACTGGATTGGACCAACAGATGAAGGCTATTTTAGGCCGTAGTTTGGCGCCTAGGTCTAAAGAGCCATATGCTCAGCACTGCTGCTATCGCGAATAAAAAAGCTGCGAAAGCGATGGCCCGAGCTGGCACCCCACCAAGGAGATTATTGTAAATTGCACCAAAAGTGAGCGTTTCAATTAACATCGGAATCACGATCATCATATTGATGATTCCCATGTATACGCCGTACTTTTCTCTTGGTAATTCCTTTACCACCATCAAATAAGGCACCCCCATAATACTCGCCCAAGCAATACCCAAACCGATCATATTGATCAGTTGCAAACCTTGGTGCTGTGTCTGAGAGAATTGAAATAAGCCAATTGCAGCAATACCTAATGCAAATGCATGCACTTTATAGGCTGAAAACCGAGTGAGTACGCGCATCAAAAGCAGTGCTACAATAAAAGTCACGATGTTGTAGGTGGCATTCAGGAGCCCTGTAAAACTCACTGCCTTCGAAAAATCTGCATGCTGATTCATTGCTGAGCCTACAGGAATATCAAATATCGTTTGTGCAACAGAGAGTGAAGAAAACTGCCAATAAACAAACAAAGCATACCATTGAAACAAATAGAGAATAGCCAGTTTCCAAAGTACTTTCGGCATATCTTTAATGGCGAGCAGCACGTCGATAAGTGGTGAAAATAAGGTCTTTTTTTCCTTGCGCAAAAGCGCTAACTCCTCCGCTGTTGGCGGATTTTCTTTGGTCTTATGCATCGCCCACAAAATGGTGGTGATGGAGGCAATACCACCCACTATGAAAGCTACATACACCCAAAACGGCAAGCCATTACTTGTCGTTTGGCTCAAAAACTTATTTTTTTGTAAAAAATACAGACAAAGATTGGCGAGCGTAATTCCAAAGCCCGTAAAAAAACTCTGGATAAGGAAGCCTCTTCGCTGCTCTTCTTCGGGCAAGACATCTGCTACAAATGCCCGATATGGCTCCATAGCCGTATTGTTACCTGCATCTAGAATCCAGAGCAGCCCTGCTGCCATCCAAATACTGGAACTAAACGGAAAAGCAAATAATGCCAAAGAGCAAAGTATGGCACCAATCAAAAAATAGGGCTTTCTGCGGCCCAAGCGTGGATGCCAAGTGCGGTCGCTAAGCGCGCCAATGAGAGGCTGCACCAAAAGACCAGTCATCGGGCCAGCTAAATTAAGCAGTGGTAATTCATCGGGGTTGGCTCCTAGCAGCATGTAAATCGGATTGACCGCCGTTTGCTGTAAGCCAAAACTATACTGAATGCCTAAAAAGCCAAAGTTCATGTTCCAAAGCTGCCAAAAGCTAATGGGTGTGTTTTTATTCAGCATCGCATCTTAAGTTAAAATCGTAATCAATCCAGGCATTTGCTTTCTCTTTTTTAGCCAAAACGAGCTCGTGCTCTTTCTCTAAAACCTTTTCAATAAATGGGTCATTCACCTCGTTACCTCGACTTCGTTTTTCACGTAATTCACGTGTTTGAAGGTAATTACGCGACATGAATAAGTTGAAATCAGTTTCATTTTGATAAAAAGCATAAGTGCCTTCCACGATAATTACGGTTACATCTTCAACTTGATAACTGATTTCTTCTATCTTGTTTTCATAGTAATGAACTACAGGCGTCAGAACGGTTTGTGCGCCATTTTTAAATTGGCTCAGTACTTCTTGCATGCGTTGCAAATCCACCTCTTGCGGGCCCACATTTTGCATTCCGAGCAAACGGTTTTGGTGATTGAGCGCTGGTGGCAGGATATAAAAATCATCCATATGCAGGATCAAAGCCTGCTGCCCTAATGCTGAGAAAGCAGCTTTCAAAGCGAGCGCCATATGTGTTTTGCCACTCCCCGATTCACCGGCAATTGCAATTACTTTTTTGTGCTTACCGGTGAGCTCCGTAAAAACGGAAAGCAACTGTTTTGCAGCACTTGCATTGATCTTGCTACTATCTATAACCTCTCCTATCATAATGCTAAAAGTGATTTAATTTGTTGGAATTCTGCACATAAAAACAAATATCCCGAAGCCGAAAAGCACATGTCTTTTTTACCGCCCGCTTTTTGGTCATTCACTGAGATATACTCAGAGAAGTCAAAGTGATCGGTTTGAGCCAAAAAGCGCTCATAAGATTCTTTCATTTGATCGGCTAAATTGGCTGAGGCGCAAAAGCGCAATCCCATGGAAAGTACTCCTGACATCACTGGCCAAGAACCACCATTATGGAACTGATAGGGTGTATTTTTAAAATTGTAATTGTATTGATTCCTGAGTAGTTGCCATGCAGGCATATCAGGCGTAATGACAGGCCAAAATGCAGGCACAAAACCTACCGCAGGATCCGCTAGAAAATCTTGTACATAATTGGGCAACGATTTATTTTCAAAGCCAAGTAAAAGCGCTAAACCATTGGCCGCAGCATCAAAGTACGGTAAATACTGTGCGGCGTCAAATGCTGCTGGTAAAAATGGATGTAAAGCAGCATCCCATTCCGTTTTACTGCGCGGATGTAAAATCTGTGCTGCTGGTGCAGCGGTATTTGTAAAATTGACCAAAATAGCATTTTGAACTAAATTGGCTTTTTGCTGGTATTTTTCATGTTCAGGCCATAGTACTGCGCAAAGGTGCAGTGCAAGGTAGCGCAACAAATTATCGTAAAGGGTGTAACCCGATAAAATATATTCATCTGCCCAATTGCCTCCTAGTGGCGTATAAACCAGGTGCCGCGCATTGAATTCCCAAGCCTCGAGCAGCGCGAGGGTACGCTCAATTTTTGGATGCAGCTCTCTTTTCAAAGCAAGGTCATTGCTCACTTTGAGGTATAAACAACTTTGGATGATCCACCATGTTTGCGCATCGACCCGACCAACTAAAGTTCCGTAACTCACGATGAGCTCGCCAGAGGCGGACATACCCACATTAGAAGGGATAAGGCCATTTTCTTTTTGTTGTTCAGCAAGCGTTAGTATACTCTGCTTCACAGTCGGATACAAAGATTCCTCACGGTGTAAAAAAACAGCCAAGGCGGTAATTGCGCTATCGCGTGACCAAACTCGATTGTAGTTCTCGTCACCAGAGGCAGTTGCCAAAAAGCCCTGCCCAAAAGCACTTTGTGCCAATACCTGTATTGCTTGTTTTCTATAC
>RDZL01000019.1 GCA_004295165.1 Flavobacteriia bacterium | reverse complement strand
CAAGCGGTCGTTCATGGCGCGGCCCAAGCCTTCATTTGGAAAAGGCGTAACATAAATTTTCTCGAGACCAAGCGCATCGGCTTGGTGTAGTGTTGCATAAAGATTGCGTGCAGCCGCTATCATAGAGCCATCTGTGCTCAGGGCAAGTTGTGGGCCGCCGATATTTGGATCTGCTTGAATTGAGATTTGAAGGGCTAGGGCTTGTTCGTGAACGGGTTTGATTCCTAAGTAGAGCGGTGTTTGGGTTGCATAATGGTGCTTGACCATTCCGCTGGTGAGTACAATCCCTTCTGCATGTACTTTGGCCTCGGGAAGGTATCCCAATACACTAGCAAGGGCTTCAGGCGTAATGCTGCCGTAGCGGTAAACAACCACTTGCTCGTTTTCTAGTCCGATGATTGTAGATTCCAGACCTTCGTTACACGTTCCACCATCTAGGATATACGGAATGCGGCCGTTCAGTTGCGAATAAACGTGCTGTGCGGCAGTAGGGCTGAGTTGACCATATAGGTTAGCGCTCGGTGCAGCAAGCGGCCGCCCTAGGGTTTGGAGCAATTGAGCGAGGAGTGGATGCTTTGGAAAGCGCAGGGCTACGGTTTCTTGCCCGCCAGTAATTAGGCTGCTGACCAAACTGCTTTTGAGCACAATAAAAGTAAGTGGCCCAGGGCAAAATGCCGCGTAGAGTGCTTCAAAAATGCTCGGAAAAGAAGCGGTGTAGGGGAGGGCGGTTTCGAGCTCAGCAAAATGCAAGATCAGTGGATTAGACGTGGGCCGCCCTTTGGCTTCAAAGATTGCGCGCACGGCGTCCTCGTTGTTGGCGTCAGCTGCTAAGCCGTATACCGTTTCGGTAGGAATCGCCACGGTTTGGCCACTTTCAATTAAAGAGAGTGCTTTGAAAAGATCTGTACCAAGCTCCGTATGCATGCCACAAAGTTAGGGGCTTATTCGAAAAAAAATGGATTGCATGGGCGATAAAATAAATTTTGCGTGTAAATTTGTGTAGAATAATTCTAAATAAGATGCAAATCATTCTCGCCGATAGCAATGAACTGATTCTTTTGGGTTTAAGAACCATCTTAAACGCTCAGTCTGGCATCCGTATTGCAGGCGAAGCCAAAAACCAAGACGAGCTCATGGCTCAGCTCAAAACCTTTGGTGCCGATGTCGTTCTGATTGACTTCACCGCTCATGGCTTCAGCATCGATATCGTTCCTAAAGCGCTCGCCAAATACAAAGACCTGCGTATTGTGGCGATTACAGAATCACAACACGCACCCATTTTAATCGATGCGCTCAAATCAGGGGTCACGAGTTATGTCAAAAAAGACTGCGAGCTCGCCGAAATCATCGATGCAGTCAAAGAAACCGCACAGGGCAAACAATTTTTCTGTGGTCAAATCCTCGAAACCATTCAAAAAGCAAACATCGATCTAACTGAACTCAATACCGAAGAATTCAGTTGTGGCCCTGTAGTGCTGTCGGAACGTGAAAACGAGATCATCACCCTCATTGCTGAAGGCCAAACCAACGAACAAATTGCCGAATTACTGTTTTTGAGCAAGCATACCATCAATACACACCGCAAAAACATCATGGCCAAACTTGGGGTAAAAAATACAGCAGGTATTGTCATGTATGCCGTGAAAACCGCTTTGGTATCACCCAATCGTTTCTTGTTTGCGCCGAGCCTCAACTAAACAAACGCTTTTTTTGCCTCGCTAAAAGGCCACGCTAAATTTCAGATTGAATAAACGCTGTGTAAGGTAGTTTGGCACCGAATAGAATTTACCTTGCACGTCTTGTATCCATTGCTTTGAAAGCACGTTATTGACGCCCAAAACATTGAAAATCTCTAAGGATATCAAGGCTTGGTCAAGTTGCTGCCATCCTTTTTTACCCGTCTTCATTTCTGTTTTACCGTGCAATAAATCGTAAGACAACCCGAGGTCTACTCTAAAGTAAGCGCGCATGCGCAAGGTGTCTTTGTAGCGCGTCAAATCCGGGGGGCCATAAGGCAAGCGGGAGCCGTATTGCAAGCCCATCTGTACCTTGAAGGCTTCGTAACCCGGCATTTGGTCTTGAACCAAAGCACCAAAAGTGAGCCATTGGTCTGTGGGGCGCGGAATATAGCCAGGTAATACGACTGTAGAATCTACCACAACTTGGTCTTCGCTGTAGCCAAAAATAATGCGTTCACCAGCAGCATTGTAATAATTGGTGTATTGGTCGCCAATGATGTCTTCTTTGGTGGAGAGCAGCCCTAGCTTGAAAAAAGATTGAATCCCTTCCACAAACTCACCGTGAACATTGATATCTAGGCCATAGGCATAGCCGACTGCGTTGTTGTTGGCATAATAACTCGTGCGCACGTTTTCGATTTCATAAGGGTTGAGGTCCCAGAGGTATTTGTAGAAAATTTCGGTGTTGAGCTTGAAAGGGGTCTGTCTGCCCCACATCTGAAATAAAAATTCGGAGCCCGCCACTACGTGCAAAGATTTTTGTGCTTGCACACCGAGTGCCAATTGGCCATCAAAAGTTCTGAATTCACGGTAAAATGGCGGTTGGTAGTACAAGCCAGAAGAGAATTTGAAAAGCAAACCGCGTCGGACCGCTTGGCCATTTTGCCACATGTAGGCGGCTGGGGCATAGGAGAAGCTGAGGCGAGGCGTGAAGTAAGGTTCATTATTGATACTTGTGTACCCGCCGCGCAAACCAAACTGGAAATTGAACTTCTTGGTGGAGATATCGAGGGTATCTGTAACGCTTGTTTTTTCGCCATTTTGGTTTTTATAGGGCATTTTGACGGCAACAATCTTGTTGTGACTCACTTTTACCCAGGAATTAGACCACTGGAAATAGCCCGTACTGCGATAGCCATTGAGGCTTAAATTGCCTTTGATGGTTTCAAAAAGCACAATAGAATCGGGTTGGGTTTGCGGTAGGCTGTAGCCCGAGGAGTCGATGAGGCGCCATTCGCTCAGTTGATCTACAAAGTGATCTGCCTGTACATTGAGGCCCCAAGATAGTTCTGAGTAGCGCTTTTTGGTTTTGTTCTGATCAGTGTAATTGTCAAAAAGCAAATAAGTACCGTTGTGGTAGGCATTGAAAATTTGAGCTTGCAAGCGGTTGCGGCCATGATTGAGAAAGCCACCCACACCGAGCGTTGCAATGGAATCGCCAAATTCTTCTTTGGACGGATCTGTCTCGAGTTCATTGATGTAATACTGCCCTAAGATGTCAAAATACTCGCGTTCGTCGGATTGAAAGGCGGAGAGGTAAAAATCTAATTTGGTCTTGTCTTTGGCATATTTGAGAGAGGTGCCACCCATGAGCGTTTGGAAATTGGAATTTTCTTGCCCTTCGAAATAAATCATGAGTCGGTAGGCCTCATTGGCTGTACCGAAGTCAGATTGTGCAGTTTGCGGCGCAAAGCGGTAGGCATTGGTGGAGAAATGTCCTAAGAAACTCCAGGTCCAGAATTCGTTGAGTTGGTAGTTGGTCAGGATTTGCGCATCGGCAAATACAGGATTATAGGCACCTTTGGTTGGGAGCGTATTGAGCAAATAGCCATTGGAACGGTAGCGCGCACCCACTAAAAAATTAAAGCGCTGGCTCACGGCTTCTTCTACATGTGCCTCGATGCCAAGCAAGGAAGCCATTGCCGAAGCATGAAAAGCGTCTGGGGTTTTATAAGTGATGTCCAATACCGAACTGAGCCGGTCACCGTAATTAGCAGCAAAACCACCTGCACTGAACCGAACGTCTTCTACCAAAGAGGAATGAATGAAACTCATGCCCTCTTGCTGCCCGCTGCGGGTGAGAAAAGGTCTGTATACCTGAAAACCATTGACATAAACGAGGTTTTCGTCATAGTTTCCGCCCCTCACGTTGTAGTTAGAGGTGAGCTCGTTATTGGAAGTAGCAGCGGTGGTGAGGGTGAGGGTTTTTTCGAGATTGACAATTCCCTTTAGGTTCAATTGGGGCAACTTCTCAATTTCAAAAGGGTTTTGACCATCTTGACGCACCACTACACCTCGGTTATCTTGAATGGTAAAATTTTGATCAGGAAGCTCTTGTAAAGCATTGGTATTGGTGATCATTGTGTTCAACGAAAGGGTCACATCTTCGAATTCATATTTTATTTCGATGAGGTCTCCCACATTCAAATGACCAAACGAATAATAGCCTTTATTGTCGCTTGTGGTGCTCGACGGGATCTGAACCGACCTGTTGTCTACGACAATGAGTTGAATTTTAGCGCCCACAGCAGGTTTCTTTCCTTTCAGGTAGCAATGCCCGAATACCGTGATTTCCTGCGCCCAAAATAGCAGCGGCATGGTCATGAGAAAAAGAAGTAAAAGCTGCTTCATTGTTACAAAGTTACAATCCTTAACGACCAATCTTGCGGTTTATTTGCATTTCGCGCATTTTCATGTCTTGGAAGTTTCGCTTACATTTGTTTTATGTTGCCTCCCGATAAAATTTTAATTGGCCGTCGCGAACTGGCTTGGCTTCCTGATTTTGGCTTGGCAGAGGTCAAGGCTAAGGTAGATTCAGGCGCTTACACCTCTAGTATTCACGTAAGTTATTGCCAGCAAGAAGGCGAGTTGCTGAGGGTTGTTTTTCTAGACGACAAACATGCTGCATTTACAGGTAAAAAGATGACTTTTAAAAAATTCAGGACCAAAAAAGTAAAGAGCAGCACAGGTCAGGTTCAGGAACGGTTTTTTGTGTTCGGAACCATAGAAATTGCCGGAGAAAAATTCAAAACTGAATTTTCACTCACCATTCGCCAAGGGATGCGCTATCCCATCTTACTAGGCAGAAAAGTACTCAACAAACGCTTTGTCGTAGACACCAGCAAAAAATACATCCACGCATCTATCCAACAACCTGCATGAAAATCGCTATTCTCTCCCGAAACTCTCATTTATATTCCACCCGCAGGCTCGTAGAAGCTGCAGAGGCGGCCGGCCATGAAGCCCACGTCATTGACCACCTCAAGTGCAATATCGAAATCGAACAAACAGGCCCAGCGCTTTTTTATCACAACCAATACCTCAAAGGTTTTGATGCCGTCATTCCGCGCATTGGTGCATCAGTTACCTTTTATGGTACGGCAGTGGTGCGTCAGTTTGAAATGATGAACGTTTTTACGGCAGTGGGTTCTAGAGGCATCATTCACTCCCGAGACAAACTCCGTTGCTTGCAAGTGCTATCCAAAGAAGGAATCGGCTTGCCAAAAACGGTTTTCACCAACTACTCTAAAGATGTCAAGCATGT
>RDZL01000138.1 GCA_004295165.1 Flavobacteriia bacterium | reverse complement strand
GCTAATTGCTTTGCTTCTGCTGTCGTAACTTGGTTTGGTTGCAGGTCGGGTTTTGTTTTTGGCAAGGCAACGGCTTTAAAAACCTCATCGGATTTTGTCTTTTTTTGCACCCCAATAATAGACTCCTCGTCTGCAATGGCTTCGATATACAAAACTTGTTTCATAGCTTCTATATCAGCTTTGTCTTTTTTGGTCATCAAAAGCGCTTTGGTGAACTCAGCTTTTGCTTCTGTTTCTTTGCCTTCGAGCCAAAGAACGCGGCCTTGTCCGACAAGTGGTAGCGCGCGAAGTTTGTCTACCTCATAGCCTTTTTTCCACATGATTTTGGCAGAATCGAGATCTTCCATTTCAAAGTAGCAGTCACCAAAATAGAAATAGTTTTCTCCGTTGATTGGATCGGCAGCCACTAATTTTTTGAAGTCGTTAATGGCTTCGCGGTAGCGTTCGTTTTCTGTTTTTGCATTTGCAATCTTAAGGGTCTGAGCGTAATGAAGCCCAGAAATAAGAAGCGTACTGAGGAGTAAGATGCGTTTCATGTCTGTGTATTTAACTTATTTTCCGGCCAAAAATAGCCTAGTTTTTTGGGATACAAAAATTGTGCCTATTATTATTTTTTGAATTATTGCAAAACGAGCCTAACTGGCGTGAGGGCGGGCACGAGTCCTGACTTCTGAATGAGGAGTTGTCCTTTGTCATCTTTCTTCATGAACAGCACAAATCCGGTGTTCAATCCAGACCTACGCCCCTTATTGATGACCCAGATGTCGCGGATGAGCGGATACTCTTTGGTGTAAATAAAACCGGCATATGGCTTGCAAGCAGTTTCGGGGTCTGTGTCGTAAACAGACGCAATGTTGAGCCCATCCATGAAAGCCATTGATGTGGGGTCTTCTTGGTCAGAAATCCAGTTGAGACCAATAATGCCCATAGCGCCCGGATGCGTTTTGACATAATTGATGACTTCTTGATTTGATTTGAGGGCCGAAACATTTTTGCCCAATTCTGCAATCTGCAGCATATTGACCATAAAGTTGAAGTTGGCAGAGCCGTTTTGATCAAATACAATTTGTTTTGGCAAAGTGTTGGATGGAAGTTTGGTTTTGTTTCCGCTCAGTAAATTTCTTATTTGACTCACGCTTAAGATCGTATCGGTCATGGAGGGGTGCATGATGAGCACTACCGCATCTGAAGCAATTTTATCGCTGCGGTAAGAAACATTTTTACTCTTGAGGTATTCTTTTTCTTTGTCGTTGAAATCCGCAGAGCCGCAGTAAGCGCGCACGTTGCCTGTGGCATTTTCCACGACCAGCACCGCGCCATTC
>RDZL01000018.1 GCA_004295165.1 Flavobacteriia bacterium | reverse complement strand
TTATTTACGACTATGTCTACTCAGTTTCATTCCCTCAATGTTACCGACCTTCAAAAAGAAACAGAAGGTTGTGTATCTGTCGCTTTTGAAGTGCCAGTTGCGCTCCAAACGCAATTTCATTTCGCCTCTGGGCAATACCTCACTTTCAAAACCACCATCGACGGCGAAGAGATCAGAAGATCTTATTCGTTGTGCAGTGCGCCTCACGAAAACGAATGGCGCGTGGCCATCAAACAAATACCAAACGGCAAGTTTTCTTCTTTCGCCAACGAAACACTACAAATTGGCGCTACCCTAGAAGTAATGGCGCCAATGGGCAATTTCAAATTTGAACCTAACCCAAGCGCACAAAACCATTATGTATTGTTTGCGGCCGGAAGCGGTGTCACGCCAATCTTTTCGATCCTCAAAACGATTCTCAACGCCGAGCCGCACAGCAGTGTCACTCTATTCTACGGCAACAAAGGCTTTGCCGAAGTTATTTTTAGAGAAGAACTCGAGGCCCTCAAAAACCGCTTTCTGAACCGCATGAACTTAGTGCATGTATTTTCAAGAGAAAATATTGGCGTTCCGCTCCTGAAAGGCCGTATAGACGCGGCACGCACCAAAGACTTGCTCAATGCTTTTCTAAAAAATCAAATCATCAATGGCGCCTATATTTGTGGCCCACAAGACATGATTTTAGCGGTTAAAGATGAGCTCAGCACATTTGGAGTAGACGCCAAAAACATCCATTTTGAATTGTTCCATGCCGCGCCTATTGCCAAAGCAGCGGAGGCAAAGCAAGACCAGATACCAGCTTTTGAATCGCATATTGAGCTGATCATGGATGGCGAAGTCACTGATTTTTATTTATCCTCAGACGGCCCAACCATTCTAGACGCTGCCTACAAAGCTGGTGCCGACGCGCCTTTTGCTTGTAAAGGTGGGGTTTGCTGCACTTGCAAAGCAAAAGTGCTCAGAGGCGAAGTTTCTATGGATGTCAATTATGCGCTTACGCCAGAAGAAGTAGAACAAGGCTATGTACTCACATGCCAAGCACATCCAAAAAGCAACGATATACTCATCTCATTCGACGACTAACATGGGCTTATTTGACCGTTTTAAATCCAATAAAAACGCTGCCTTACCAAAAGGCGCGCATCTCCTTACTGTAAAAAGTGTGCAGGCACTGACTACCCAAGCCGTACAAATTGATTTTACAGTTCCCGATGCCCTCAGCAACAATTTCAAGTTTCAAGCTGGTCAGTACCTCACCTTGGCACTCGATATCAATGGCGAGCAACTCAGAAGATCCTATTCGATTTGCAGTAGTTCTACAGCCGGTTTAAGCATCGGCGTCAAGGCCATCGCAAACGGAAAAGCATCCAATTTTCTGCAAAATATCAAAGCAGGCGAAGAGCTGATCGTTTTTGAACCAGAGGGCAACTTTACATGGCAACCTGCCTACAAAAAGGTTGTAGCTATTGCCGCCGGATCGGGCATCACACCCATCATGAGCATGTTGCAAACAGCTACAGACCAAACACAATTCAAACTTTTCTACGGCAATAAAAGTCCTGAAGATGCTCTGTTTCTAAATGAAATCAATGCGCTTCAGCATACTGAAACGCTCCTTTTCTACTCCCAAAAAGAAGTGGAAGGCGCACATTTTGGGCGCATAAACGATGTGGTGCTTAAAGAGCAAATCAAGAACGATCTAGCCATGCTACAAGCCGACGCGTTTTTCTTATGTGGGCCCCAACAAATGGTGGAAACTGCCGAAAAAACCCTCTCGTTCTTTGGGGTGAGCCCACAGAAAATTCACAAAGAATTATTTTTTGTGAGTGAAGAAAAACCCACGACTGCTACCGAAACCAGTTTCTCCGGTAAAAGCACGGTTAAAGTCATGATCGATGGCGAAATTGCGACCTTTGAGATGCAAGGCCAAGACAAGAGCATTCTCGAACTTACCGAAAAAGCAGGGCTCGACGCACCATTCTCTTGCCGCGGCGGGGTTTGTTCGTCATGCAGAGCCAAAGTCATCAAAGGAAGTGCTACCATGCGCATGAATCACTCCCTCACCGATAACGAGGTTACAGATGGTTACATCCTCACCTGCCAGGCGTTTGCCACTAGTGATGAACTAATTGTGAGTTTCGATGAATAAGAGCGTCGTTATTCTCGGTGCAAGCCAAGGTATTGGTGCAGCGCTTGTAGACCATTTTGCTCAGATGGCAGACACCACCGTAATCGCTTTATCTCGTAATTTAGACAAAATGAGCGGTCGTTTTTTACAAAAAAACGTACGTTGTTATCGCCTCGACATTGCTGGAGAGGTTCAAAATCAACTCGCTCAAATCAATTTAGAGGGCCCAATTGATATCTTGATCAACAACGCTGGGCTTTTGATCAATAAACCTTTTGAACAACTTAGTCACCAAGATTTGACAGAAAGTTACCAGGTCAATGTCATCGGCATTATGGAAGCTACACAAGCTTTACTGCCTCAGCTGGCTACTGATGCCCACATTGTGAATATCAGTTCAATGGGTGGCTTTCAAGGCAGCCTCAAATTTGCGGGGCTAGCGGCTTACTCGACATCCAAAGCAGCCTTGTGTGCCTTCACCGAACTGTTTGCCGAAGAATACAAAGCTACCTCGCTGCGCATGAATTGTTTGTGTTTGGGTGCAGTTCAGACCGAAATGCTTTCAGCTGCTTTTCCGGGCTATATTGCCCCAACCTCCCCTGCCGAAATGGCTCAGTTTATTGCCAATTTTGCGCTGCACAACGGAGCCTTTTTTAACGGCAAAATTATTCCGGTTTCTAGCTCAAATCCATAATTTCTAATCCGCAGGCTTTTTCGTAACTTCGTTACGTGAAGCAGTTTTGCAGGATCCTATTTTTATTGTTGGCGGCCCCAGTGCTTGCCCAAGACATCCATTGGACCCAATTCAACAACAACCCCATCTTTCTCAACCCTGCTCACGCTGGCCATTTCAAAGAAGACCTCCGCCTCACGGCCAACTACCGCACACAGTGGCGCAGCGTCAGTATTCCCTTTCAAACAACAGCAATTGCGGCAGATGCGAAATGGAAACAGTGGGGTATTGCAGCCAATTATTTCCATGACCAAGTTGGCGATGGCAAGTTTCAGACCAACGAGCTGCAGCTGAGTTTGTGTCGTCCGTTTGTACTCAACAAGCAGCACCAACTTAGGGCTGCCCTTCAGCTTGGATTCAATCAAAGACAATTGAACAGCAATGCGTTTTACTTTGATAGCCAATATAACGGCTACATTTTCGATCCAAATGCGCCCACCAATGAGTTTTTCCAAACCGCGTCCATGACCAAGCCCATGCTCGGCTTAGGATTAATCCATCAATACGCGCTCAACGAACAAATCTCCCTACAAAGTGGACTAAGTATTTTTAACCTGACGCGGCCCAATCAGAGTTTCTTTTCAGAAAACACCAAACGCGATATCAGAGTCAATTTATTTGGGCAACTGCACTATCAATACACGCCTGAATTATCTTTTGAACCCAGTTTTCAGCTCAATTTACAAGGGCCATATCGCGCATTCACTATCGGTTCCACTGTGGCTTATTTACTCTCCTCTAAAGACGATATTACATTGAGCTCAGCACTTTGGTGGAGAACCAAAGATGCTTTTTGCCTGCAGTTTGGACTCTCCAGAGGCCCCCTCTATACCGGTATTTCTTATGACTTCAATTATTCTACACTGGTGCCGGCTAGTAGAGGTCGCGGTGCATTTGAATTGAGTTTGCGCTACGTTTTCAGTAAATTTCAACCACCACAATTGCAATACCGCATATGCCCAGACTATATCTGATTTATTTTCTGTTGCTCGCCTCACCGCTTTGCGCTCAAAAGCAATTGCAGCGCCTCATTGCCCATGCCGATACCCAGGTGCAGGCGCTCGACTACATAGAAGCCTTGCGTTACTATACCCAGGCGCTTGAATTGGAACCCAACAACCTCGACCTACACTGGAAAATCGCAGTAGCCAATCAGCAATTCAAGGATTACAAAACAGCCGCCACTTATTTTCTAAAGGTTTTTGAACAAGACCCAGATGGACAAAAGTATCCGCAAGCTCAGCTCAATTATGCACTTATGCTCAAGCAACAAGAGCGCTACAAAGAGGCATTGGCACAGTTCAAAGAAGCCAAAAGTTTTTTTTCCGAAGACAAAAAAAATAGTGCTTACCTCAAGGCCGAACAAGAAATTATTGCTTGTAATTGGGTCCTCAAACAACTCAAATTTATCAGCGCCGAAGAAAACACCCCTTTACTTCAGCATCCTGCCAATACAGTGGATACCGAATTTGGCCACCTGTTTATAAATGACACCCTCATTTTTAGCTCCTTAAGAGCCGATTCCACTGCCGCAGACGAAGAACAAGTTTTCAGCCGTCAATATACCATCCAACTGTATCAATTCCCGGCGTCAGCAAATAATCAAGTGTTCATCTCAGGTCTGCGCCCGCAGGAGGAGTACGGCAACTTCACACTTTCGCCCGACAGCAGTTTTGCTCTTTGTAGTGCTTGCAGCAGAGCAGGAAATACCCTAAAATGCCGCATCATGAAGGTGGTCAGGCAAGAAAATAGATGGCAGCTAGATACGAACACCATTCTTTCGCTACCGGCCGCTACATACCAAAGTATGCCCCATCTTTTTGAACTAGACGGGCAACTCCAACTGATTTATGCGGCAACTTCTGCAAGAGAAAATGGAGATCTTGACCTTTGGATGACAACTTTTGGAAAAGACGGAACCGTTCAAACCCCCATCAATTTACGTGGGCTGAATTCTCTTGAAAATGAAGTCTCGCCGTGGTTTGACCCCCTTTTTAAACGGCTCTATTTCTCGAGCACCTGGCATGCCGGATTCGGTGGCTACGATATCTTTTATGCCTCACTCCAGACCGACGGTACTTTTGGCCCACCCATCAATCTTGGTTTGCCGTTTAATAGTGCGGCCAACGAACTTTATTTCTTTTGTGAAGCAGATACCGCCTATT
The DNA here is from genome assembly GCA_004295165.1 of Flavobacteriia bacterium. Taxonomy (GTDB): domain Bacteria; phylum Bacteroidota; class Bacteroidia; order Flavobacteriales_D; family Crocinitomicaceae; genus UBA952. Next base: position 383 of record RDZL01000018.1, on the reverse strand, counting down.
TGAGTTCAAACCGCGTTGGGAGCCTGTATGCATCTCACCCCACTTGTTGCAGCGATATCTTTTACCAATATTTGCCGCGGCCAAAGCCACAAAAAGAAAAAACAGCGCCTACAGCTATTCAAATTGTTGAATTGCCCATCCGACTCTATTTCGAAAACGACCATCCCAACCCCAAAACTACCGCCGATGTGACGGAGCTTTCCTACGAAGAAACCTACACCAAATACAAAAGCCAATATCCTTTGTACTTACAAAAAGTGACGGAAGGCCGAGATTCGTTGGCTGCTATACAACAAGCCCAATCTTTACTTGCGTTTTTTGATCAGGAGGTAGACTACGGTATGCAAAATCTTGCACTTTTTAGAGAACAAGTTTGGCAGGCC
>RDZL01000017.1 GCA_004295165.1 Flavobacteriia bacterium | reverse complement strand
AAAAATGACCTCTATGCCTTAACGTTTAGAGACCGCAACCATCCGAGTGTCATTTTTTGGGAAAACTCACTCAATGAAACCGCCATGCCAGAGGAATTCATGCTGGATATGAACCGCATTTTAAAAGCGCAAATCGGCGCCAATGGTTTCTCTGCTGGCTGGCTAGACCACCCGAGTTACGATGTTTTCATGCCTGCTCGCCAGCACGCTAAGGCGCCAGATTATTGGGCTAACTACAAGCCCAAAGCGAAGGCGCTGTTTATTGCTGAATACGGCGACTGGGAATATTATGCACAAAATGCGGGCTTCAATCAAACGCAGTTTGCCGATTTGGCACCTACGGAAAGAAACTCTCGACATTTGCGCAGCGCTTCAGAAAAAGCATTGCTGCAACAAGCCTACAATTTTCAAGAAGCCTCAAATTCCAACCGCAAGGGTGCAAATAGCATTGGTGAAGCCAATTGGGTTTGTTTTGACTACAACCGCGGATACAGTCCTGATTTAGAGGCATCGGGAATTTACGACATCACGCGTTTGCCAAAGTATGCAACAGCTTTTTACAAGAGCCAGGGCCTTCCGTTTTCAAAACAACCGTATGTGTCCATTGCCTCGCGTTGGGATGCCAATTCAAGCACAACCGTCACGGTTTACTCCAATTGCCCAAGTGTGTCTTTGTTTTTAAATGACAAGCAAATCGCCCTGCAAAAACAGTCCAAGCAAGATGCGTCAACGCATTTAACTGCGCCTCCTTATACCTTTGTAATTCCTCAATTTGAGCCGGGCAAACTCACTGCGTATGGCCTCGATCAGCGTCAAATCAGAGTCAAATCAGCAACTGTACTGACTCCGGGTAAACCAACGCGCATCCAATTATCGTTAGATACCATGAACCTTTCGATTGATACCTTAAAAGCAGATTTGATTTTTATCCGAGCCACCTTACTCGATGCCAACGGCACGGTAGTCCCGACAAACAATTACAAAGCTACCTTTAGCTGTTTGGCCGAAGATGCAGGTTTGGTTTCGCCAGCTATACAGCTTTTTGAAGCAGGTATTGCCACTGCCCTCTTGCGTACCGAAGCGCCTACGCACCCCATTCAAATAAAGGTAAGCATTCCCGATTTGAACCTCAAAGAAACCCTGATTTGGAAACCTCAACCCTAAAGCGACTGCGCGTCATTGCACCAGGTCGCATCAATTTATTAGGCGAGCACCTCGACTACAACCACGGCATCGTGCTACCTGCTGCAATTGATCGTTTTGTTGAATTTGATTTCAATGAAACACATAGACCAACGGTTTTGATAGAGGCTCTAGATTTAAATGAGCAGTGGGAGTTTTTATGGAGTGAATTAAATGATTCATTCACAACAGGTTGGAAGACTTATGTAAAGGGTGTTTTCCTTTTAATGGGTTTTGATTCCCACGCTCCCTCGGGCCTTCATATCCGTTTCAAAAGCAATATTCCGATTGGCGCAGGGCTCTCTTCCTCAGCGGCGCTTTGCTGCGGCTTGGCTTATGGCCTCAATGAAATTTACGCACTCGGTAAATCGCGCATGGAACTTGCTTTGCTGGCCCAACAAACAGAACATCAGTTTGCCGGGGTCAAATGCGGCCTTATGGATCAAGTTGCTTCGTTGTTTGGTCAAGCAAATCACCTGCTTGCTTTTGATTGCATCAGTCATGACATCACACCTTTTGAATTGCCTTTACAAGGTGCGCAGCTCTTTTTGATTGACTCTAAAGTGAAGCACAACCTCGCCTCCTCTGCTTACAACGAAAGAAGAGCCAGTTTGGAAGAAGCATGGGGGTTGGCTCGAGCATCATTTCCTCACTTGGAGACCTGGCGCGATTTAAATGCCGCTGAATTCGAACAATTGAGCTTCCAATTAGTGGCTACTACTCAAAAACGCTTGAGTTATGTAGTCGAGGAAATCGCGCGAGTACGCGCAGTACAAAATTTAGCCAAAGAAATGGCTTTACTTGCTCCCGGCCAACATTCCGAAGTATTTCTGGCACAATTAGGCACTTACCTTAATCAAACGCATGTAGGCCTTCAGGCGCAGTATGAAGTAAGTTGCGAGGAAATAGATTTTTTACAAGAAGCAATTTGTGCCCAAAAAGGTGTCTTGGGCGCCCGAATGATGGGCGGAGGTTTTGGAGGCTGTTTACTCGTACTCGCAAAGGCCTCCTTCTTTTTTGATAGGGCACTCCCTACTTTGTTTGCTGCTTATGAAAAAAGATATGGATTAGCTGCCGAATCCATCAAGGTGAAGTTAAATAATGGGGTGTCTTCTGTTTATCTTACTTGAAATTTAGTTGATCATCGCCAAATGTGGAGGTGTCTATTCCTTCAAATAAACATTGAATTTCTATTTCGAGTCCGGCTGCGATTTCAGCGAGGTAAAATAAGGTAGGATTGACATGACCCCTTTCTAGCCTATTGATAGAAGACTGATCCTTTCCGCAGCGGTAAGCTAATTCCATTTGAGAGAAACCCTTCTTTACCCTTTCTTTCCGGACATTGAGTCCAATGGTTTTCAAATAAGCTTCACGTTTCACACCATGAAGTTCCACATTGTTGCGCGCTTCGATTATAACATATATGTTATATTTTTACATTTAATCATCAATTAATTCTTTTTCTATTTTTTCCCTCCCCGCTCTCCTGAAAAAAAAATGTCAAAAGTTACCGCGTTTCTACTGTCCTTGACCAATGTGCTATTACTGCTCCTTGACTTGTTTTTATATTTAAAAGGGAGGGCTGGCATTTTTGGATTTTTTCATTTTTGGCCCAGCTTTGCTTGTGTGTTATTGCTGCTGCTTAGCAAACAGTGGTCTGTTGGGTTTCTTTTTGAACGGGTAGATTTTGTTGTTTATCACTTTTCGAGAATTGTGCTCCTCTTTTTGTTTCAGTTATTTTTTGTGTTCTTGCTGCATGTGCTGCGCATCTTGCTGCCTAACTTTTTGACTACTGATAGCACCATTTTACTTTTTGGGCTTTACAGCACACCTATCCTTCTATCTTATTTTTGGTATTCGTTCAGTAAAAACAAACTAAACTCATGAAACTCATCGGCAAAAAACCACTTGCGCTTGAATTGATTTTTGGGGCAGTTAAAACTTGGGACAGCAGTGGAATTACCAAGCAATTTACTTTGTGCTACCTAGCAGATACCGAAATGATCTTTTCTGATTTGTCGAGTTACCGCAAACGAGACGTTGAACTTCATTTGGCGCCGAATAACGTGAAGCAGCTCATTTTGGCCAAAAGATTTTTCAAAATAGAACTTGTTGCCAGAGACAAATGGGTGGGCGCTTATCCTGAATTCATGGTACCGTTTGGGCCTTGTCCTAAAAAAATGATTTTTCGTTACAACAGTGTCAAAACCACCCCGCAGCTTTTGCGGATGTTCGCCGAAGAACAGCAAATTGCGCTCAAGGAGTTGGATGAGCGAGCGTAGTTGCTTGCGCAAGTCGCACATCTTCCATAAAAGGCAGCTTACTCATGCTCCTGACCTCTAAAGTATAATAGTCATATTCGGCAGTAATTTTGCCTTCAATGCGGTAAACACCCTTGCCGTAAAACGGATAAGCCAGTACAATTTGCGGAAAATGGACGGTATCGATGAAGTCGCCATTTGGATCTAGGAAGGTTCCGAAATTCATGGTGTCACCCTTGCTGGTCCTGGTTTGCTTGATACTGACTAAATACCCGTAGCTCAATATAACTTTATCTATGCATTGACTGAAATCTTTGGCATAACTGAACGGCTCTTGGATCTTTTCTTTCAAGAGCAAAAAAGGATCGCAGAGCGGAAAGCCGAGGAGTTCAAATTGCTCAAAAGTGATTTCGAGGGGGTGTTCTTCTAGTTCAGGCAACTGCTGTTGCTTTTGCCGGACTTCAAATAATTCGGGTTTTTGCTGTCCTTTAAAAGTTTTGTTGTGGAAAAAATAAGCCTGCCACAAGAGGGTTTTGCGGGCTTTTTGAAAACTGCGCAGCGCGTCTATTCTGATCAGGAGACTCAATTGCTCAAGTGGAATATAAACTCTTTTCAAGAGGTTTTCAAGACTGTAAAAAATGCCGTTTTGAACGCGTTCTAAAAGGAGTTTTTCAATAAGTGCAGCTTCTATACCCAGCACTAAATTGAACCCGAGTATCAGCCGCTTTTCTTTCAATGCACATTCATAAGACCCCTCGTTGATACAAGGAGCTTCTATGTGTGCGCCAAAGCGCCGGGCTTCGTGCACATAGATTTCGGTGCGGTAATAGCCGCCAAAATTATTGATGCAGGCCGTGAGGTAAGCCAAAGGATGGTGTGCTTTGAGGTACAAGCTTTGGTAGCTTTCTACGGCATAAGAGGCGGAGTGGCCTTTGGAGAAGGCATAGCCTGCAAAGCTTTCGATTTGTCGCCAGGTGTCTGAAGCAAATTGTGTGTCGTGGCCACGCTGTGAGCAAGCCTCTAAAAAGCGCGCCTTTACCTGCAAAAATTCGGCGCGCGAGCGAAACTTACCTGACATCCCGCGGCGCAAGACATCGGCCTCGGCCAAGCTGAGCCCCGCGAGGTAATGCGCCACTTTGATGACGTCTTCTTGATAAACCATGACGCCATAGGTTTCGGGCATGATGGCCAAGAGCAGCGGATGGATCTCTTTTCGGCGCTCGGGCTCTCGGTGGCGCAAGACATATTGGCGCATCATGCCAGATTGCGCGACGCCTGGCCTGATGATAGAGCTCGCCGCTACGAGTGCGAGGTAGTTGTCTACTTGAAGCTTGATGAGCAGCATGCGCATGGCCGGAGACTCTACGTAAAAACAACCTAGAGCCCAACCATTGCGCAGGAATTGAGCAATTTTTTGATCTTGCTTCAAGACGGAAATATTGTGGATATCTGGCAGCTCTTGTGCGGGCTTGCTTTGCCGAATGATATCGAGCGCCTCTGAGATTTTGCCCAAACCGCGCTGACTCAAGACATCAAATTTATAGAGCCCGACGTCTTCTGCCTCTAACATCGAGAACTGGGTGCAGGGATAGCCTTTTGGCGGCAAGAAACAGGCGGCAAATACAGCGAGCGGTTGCTCGCTAATGACAATGCCGCCGGCGTGTACGCTCAGGTGCGCAGGCAAGCCCTCAATGTATTTGGCATAGCGCAAAATGAGTGCTCCGAGTTCGGTGAACTCCGAGATGCTGCCACTGCCCCTACTGAGTATTTTGCTGGCGCCGGCGGGCAGGCCAAAAACTTTGCTGAGCTCGTGGACGCAAGCGCGGTACTGAAAGGTGCTATAGGTGCAGAGCCAAGCGGCGTTTGGGTAGCGCTCAAAGATATAGCGAACGACGTCGTCGCGGTCTTTCCAGGAGAAATCGATGTCGAAATCGGGCGGATTTTTACGGTAAAGATTGATAAAGCGCTCAAAGTAGAGGT
>RDZL01000016.1 GCA_004295165.1 Flavobacteriia bacterium | reverse complement strand
GTATTGGATAATCGTTTTTCCATGACATATCGTCGTGGATTCCCCACATCGTTACTCTATCTATTTTATCACGTTTTTTGTAGAAAATTTCGAATAATTGGGCATAACGATTGGCCAATTGGGTTTGAACATCTGCGGGTAAACCTTTACTGTATGGATCGAGAAATTCCTTAAATTCTTCGTTCTGAAATTGCTTTTCACTCATTCCTTGCCCGATTATTTGTCCTTCTTTGGTTTCTGCGCAAGAAGGACAAATAAACGCGTACTCGTTAGACATGTCTTTAAATACGACTAAACGGTAATCTGATGGGTGGATATCTTTTTTCATGAGTATTACTTTTCGAAAATGGAATGCAAAGATAGCTATTTCTTCTTGAAAAACAAGAAAATCAGTCCCGAAACGAAAAAAATGTAATTTCGTAACGAATTTACTGCTTTTTATGCGCCCTGCGTCAGATCCTGCTTTGCCTTACCTTGAACTCAAGGACAACCGTTTGCACTCTATTTTAGAGCTCACAAACGCGATCAACGCAAATATGGCCTTAGAGCAGCTCTACCGCATTTTTACTTTTATCCTCAAAGAACAACTGCATTTTAGCCGCTTTGCGCTCCTGCACCAACAAGAAGACTGGACGCTTGCTGCTAAAAGTGGTTACAAGCGCAAAATTGGCGCAGCAGAACTGGCACTTGAACTCGCGAGGTTCAAAGAAATTACGCTTGTGGAGTCGTCAAATAGTGCCTTGCTAGAAGATTTTCAGGCAGTGATTCCTATTTATCATCAAGAACGCCCACTGGCCTATTTACTTTTGGCCACAACAAATAAAACAGAAGCGCTAGAGCCCGCACACTTTTCCTTTGCCCAAACGCTGACGAACATCTTAACAGTGGCGCTCGAAAACCGCAAGTTGAGCGCGCAAAATGAAATCAAAGAACAGATTTCTAAAGAACTTGAATTGGCCTCCGAGATGCAAAAATTGCTCTTCCCGCAAGAGTTGCCCTCCAACAAAAAGATGGACATCTCGGGGCGTTATATTCCGCGCCACGCCGTCGGTGGCGACTTCTATGATTTTATCCCGCTCGGCGACGAAGAATACATCATTTGTATTGGAGATGTAAGTGGCAAAGGCATAACCGCTGCGCTGCTCATGGCTAATTTTCAGGCGACCATCAGAACGCTATTCAAATACCAGCGTTTCGAATTGACCTTTTTAATGGAGGAGCTCAATAAACTCGTGATGAAAGATGCCAAAGGCGAAAAATTCATCACGTTTTTTATAGCGCATTACAACGCCTACACAAGGCAGCTCCAATATGTCAATGCCGGCCACAACCAACCCTTCATATTGAGTGGTAAAAACACGACGCTACTGACCGAAGGATGCATTGGTTTGGGCATGCTCGACGAACTCCCTTTTGTGCGCGTTGGCAAGATGCAAATGCAAGCGAAGTCGACAATGGTGCTCTTTACCGATGGCGTGGTAGAACTCGAGAATGAAAAAGGAACGCAGTTTGGCGTAGAGCAGCTCATTAAGCAAGTAAGATCCTTCTCTGCACTCAAAATGGAGGACATGAACGACATCATTTTCTCCAAATTAGAAGATTGGAAAGGCAGCCTACCCTACGTAGACGACACCGCGATTTTCAGTTGTAAGTTTTTCTAATCAGTGCCTTACCGAAAAGGCCCACTTGAGTGAAAACAAGTGCGTGAAATAGCCTTCTCCTCCGAGACCCAAGCGCGTAAAGGCATAATCAATAGTCCAATTTTGAAGCACTACACCGGCACCAAGGTGTGGCTGTAGGCCGAGTTTTTTGTTTTGGTCGAAATCTAAGAAATATTGAAACTGAGAAACGCCCGTTCTCAGGATCAGTTTGCGGTCGTAATTGAGGTAGAGGCCTGCTTTGGGGTCTAGTGAAAATACAGAGCCGGACAAGAGCGTATTGCGCGGACCGTCTGTGGTGATTTCGGCATTCAATTGCCCACCGAGTTCATATTTTTCATTTTTGAGTGGCAACTTTCCGGCGACCCCCAACACAATGCGAGGCAGCATTTGCTCGATGCCATTTTGAGGAAGCGCGTTATTGGTTTCTAAGAAAGTGGCCTGCAATTCAGGACTGAGGCTGTAGGTCCAGGCGCTGAAAGTACTCGTGGCATCGCGCAAACTTAAGCCCGCCGACCAATATTTACTTGGTCTGTATTGCAGCCCCGCATCAAAACCAAAACCATATGCTTTTGCGAAATTCCCGATGTGGCGATACAGCACTTTTGCACTGAAACCCAAACTCAGGTTTTCTACCCGGGTGCGCTTTCCAATAGAGCCAATAAGCGCATAATCGGCGCTGTTAAAAGTTTGCAACTGACTGTAGTCGATGTTGCCCTGATTGTCTATTAACTGAGTGGTGTTGTAGATGTTGTCTACGCCAAGTCTTAGAACGTTGAGCGCCAAAACGGTTTCGGGATTGTAGCGATGAGCAACTCCCAAATGATCAAAAGCGGCGAGTCCGCCAAAATAGGAGGCATGCATGAGTCCGATTTCGGTCGTTTGCTCTTGATATACAAGGCCTGCAGGATTCCAGTAACCTGCTTGCATGCCTGCAACATCGGCAACTACAGCTGAACCCGCGCCCAGCGCAGCGGCACCAACGCCCATATTGAGGAATTCATTGGCGTATTTTGGATTGAAATCTTGGGCAAAGACCTGAGAGAGGCCAAACAACCCAATAAACAAAGTGCTTTTGATTGAAAACATGGTACAAAAACTCAAAATTGCACAAAAAATTGTGTTTAATCGGTACTTTTACAAAAAACACGCTCATGTTTGGTCTGGCTAATCTCATCACCTCCTTTAACCTGCTCGGTGGCATCTGCTCCATTATTTTCAGTTTGAGTGGGCGGCTCGATTGGGCTGTTTACGCTTTGGCTGTTGCTGCCTTGCTCGATTTCCTCGATGGCTTCGTAGCGCGTTTCACGAAGACCAACGGCTTGCTTGGCAAGCAACTCGACTCCCTGGCTGACCTCGTTAGTTTTGGAGTAGCTCCAGGAATTTTGATGTTTGTCATGATCATTGTGGGCATAGACACGAGCGGCCTCTTCAAAAATGCAGATGGCATACAAACTTATGCTGGGGTGTCCCAGGAATATGTTGTGGCGCAGCTCATCGACTGGAAAGCGGCTTTCTTTTATGGTCGCAACAATATCTATAACGCATCTATTCAATTTTTACCTTTTGTAGCCCTCATTATTCCCTTCTTTGCTTTGTTTCGCTTGGCTAAATTCAATATCGACGAACGACAAACCGATAAATTCATCGGCGTGCCCACGCCTACCGCCACTATTTTCTTCGCCTTTTTTCCACTTTATTTTTGGTTTGAATTGCCCAATTGGAGCCATCAATCAGCGTTTATTCAAAGCCTATTTGATTGCTACACGCTCAGTATAATTACTTGCTTATTCTCGGTGCTAATGGTTGTTGAATTGCCGTTATTGGCACTCAAGTTCAAAACATTTTCTTGGAAAGACAACCAATACCGCTACACTTTACTACTGATTTCGTTGATAAGTATTCCACTTTTTTTGGTTTGGGCCATTCCAATAATTGTAATTTTGTACCTGATTTTATCCATCATTGAACATTTTCAATTCAAAAAACATGAAATTCAAAGCTGAAATCGACGTCATGCCACTAGACGCGCTTCTTGACCCACAAGGTAAAGCCGTAACCAATTCCATGAAAAACATCGGCCTCGCCGAAATCGATGGCGTCCGCATCGGTAAGCACATCCGACTTTTTGTAGAAGCAGCCAACATGGCCGAAGCCGAACAAAAAGTGGATACCGCCTGTAAAAAAATGTTAGCCAACCAAATTATGGAAAGCTATCATTTTGAGCTCACAGAAGCTTAACAGCATGTCCAAAGGTTTCAGGACCTTCCAAGCTGCCCAAAACACCTGGGATACCCAACTGTATTTCCCCACTCCGCCTTCTTTTTTAAAAGATTGGGAAGCGCGCATTTTGCCTGCGCAAGCTCAATTTGGCAGCATGCCTACGGCCCAAAGAGCTGAACTACTTTTATTGATCAACGACAACATCGTAGCTCATCAAAACCTGATTAAAGCGCTATACATCAAAGAGAGCGGCTTGAGTGCGGCGCGCTTTGAAGCCGAATTCAAAAGACTTACCCAAACCATCTTACTTTTTGCCGAGCACATCCAAAAGATGCCGTGGGAAAAACAAGCTGAGCTCCCTCATGAAGCCAAAACCCTGCTCAAAAAACGCTTGCCCATTGGCCCCGTTCTCGTTTTGGGCTCATCCAACTTTCCTTTAGCTTATTCCACTATGGGCGGCGATACCGTTGCAGCGCTAGCGGCCGGTTGTTGTGTGGTCTTAAAAGCACACCCCATGCACGTAGGCACGAGCACAGCTGTGGCCAATTGCGTGACGCGCGCTCTAGACACACTCGGGCTACCAAGTGCCATATTCAGTCATGTTATTGACAACACCTATCATTGGGCTGGTCTTTTTGCCCAGCACGCCCATATTCAAGCTATTGGTTTTACCGGAAGCATCAAGGGTGGACGCGCGCTCATGGATTTAGCTGCGCAACGGCCGGCTCCTATTCCTGTTTTTGCAGAAATGGGTAGCCTCAATCCGGTTCTGATTCTAGCAGATTACCCAACAGATTTACTGGCCGTTGCAGCTGAAAAACTGGCCAGCTCCATCTGTACAGATGCCGGTCAATTTTGCACAAAGCCCGGGCTTTTACTCGTGCACGAAAGTCATTTTGAGCACTTCAAAAAAGCCCTTTTGAGCGCGCTTGGACAACAAGCTGCGGTCCCGATGCTACACCCCGACATCTATCAAAAATTTGAAGCGCGCAAGCGCCAAGTTTTTCAGCTAAAGGGCTTGGTACAGTACCAAACAACCCAAAATGCGCAAGGCTTACTAGGGCGATGGGCGCTCGTTCAGTCCGACCTGACCCAACTGCTGCAGGAACCTACCCTTCGCGACGAAGTCTTCGGCCCATTTGCGGTACTTTGCTCATTTAGCACTGAAGCACAGCTCGGCGAACTTTTTGAAGTGCTCGGCGGTCAACTTACTTGCAGTGTTTTCTCTGCCGTACCAGCACAAATCTCGCCTGTGCTGCAAAATACCTTGAGCCAAAAAGCCGGACGCGTGATCCTCAATGGGGTGCCTACCGGTGTGAGTGTAGATGTGGCCATGCACCACGGCGGCCCTTACCCAGCGAGCAGCGATGTGCGTTTTAGTGCCGTAGGTCCAGACAGTATTTTGCGTTTTACAAAAGAAGTATGCTGGCAATTCCACCACTAGTTGAAAAAAGCGCGCAAACCTAGATTTTCTTTGTATTTTTGATTATCAAACTGAACAAAATGGAAACACAACCTCAAGCACCTCAAAAATCGAATAGTTTTT
>RDZL01000015.1 GCA_004295165.1 Flavobacteriia bacterium | reverse complement strand
GGTTGACTGCAGCGAGGTCGATGAAGCTCATGGCCTCCGTCACTATTTTTTTGTTGGCTGCGATATCGCCAGTTGGGTTGTATTTGCGCATCAAGAGGATCGCGTCGGTGACGTTTTTCTTTTGGGCAAATGCAGCTGTGCTCAAGACAAGACTCAGACCAGCTAGGAGGAGTTGTTTTTTCATAAGTTAGATTTTATTCGCTTTGCGCTTCATTGTTTTCAATTTCCGTGCCACTTTCTGTGTTTTCGTCGGTGGTTTCTTCTTCTTCGTCCTCGGCGCGCGGCACACGGGCAATGGCTGCAATTTCAGCGTTGCCTTTGAGGTTGATGAGTTTCACGCCCTGCGCAGCGCGGCCCATGGTGCGGAGTGTATCGATGTGCATGCGGATGGTGACGCCTGATTTGGTGATGATCATGAGGTCGTCTTCGTCGAATACGTTTTGGATGGAAAGGAGCTTGCCTGTTTTCTCGGTGATGTTGAGAGTTTTGACGCCTTTTCCACCGCGGTTGGTGATGCGGTAAACCGGTTCTTTGTCTTCTGGATCATTGAGGAAGGTGCGTTTGCCGTAACCTTTTTCGGAGACCACTAAGATTGTTGAGAAGATGTCCTCGACGCAGATCATGCCGATCACGCACTCTTGATCAGAGCTGAGGTTCACGCCGCGCACACCAGAGGCATTTCGGCCCATCGGACGCACGGTAGATTCATTGAAGCGGATGGCTCGGCCGTCGCTGGTCGCCAATACGATTTCGTTGCTACCGTTAGTGAGTTTTGCTTCGAGCAATTCGTCGTTATCGCGGATGCCAATGGCGTTGATCCCGTTGCTGCGCGGACGCGAATAAGCTTCGAGTGAAGTCTTTTTGATGACGCCCTGCTTGGTGCACATCACGATAAAGTTGTTCTCAACGTATTCTTTGTCGGTGAGGTCGAGTACTTTGACGTAAGCCTTGACTTTGTCGTCGCCAGGGATATTGATGAGGTTTTGGATGGCGCGGCCTTTAGAAGTCTTGCTGCCTTCCGGAATTTCGTACACTCGCATCCAGAAACAACGTCCTTTTTCGGTAAAGATGAGGAGGTAGTTGTGATTGGTGGCTACAAATAGGTGTTCGAGGAAGTCTTGGTCTCGGGTAGCGGAACCTTTGGAGCCCATGCCGCCGCGGTTTTGAACCTTGTATTCGGCTAGGTTGGTGCGCTTGATATAGCCTGCATGAGAGATCGTGACCACCACTTCTTCGTCGGCGATGAGGTCTTCCATGCGCATTTCGCTGGAGTTGTATTCAATGGTTGAGCGGCGTTCGTCGCCGTATTTGGCGCGCACTTCGATGAGTTCATCTTTAATGATTTGCATGCGGCGCTCCTCGCGGTCGAGGATGTCTTTGAGGTCGGCGATGAGCTTCATGAGCTCGTCGAATTCGGCGCGCAGTTTATCTTGCTCGAGGCCAGTGAGCTGGCGCAAGCGCATGTCTACGATAGCGCGTGTTTGAATGTCTGACAAGCCAAAGCGCTCTGCTAAGCGGTCGCGGGCTGCGTCTGGACTTGCAGATGTTTTGATGATTTCAATGACTTCGTCGATGTTGTCAGAAGCAATGATCAGACCTTCTAAAATGTGTGCGCGCTCTTCAGCTTTTCGGAGTTCAAAGCGCGTGCGGCGGATCACGACTTCATGACGGAATTCAACGAACTCTTGAATGAGGTCACGGACGTTGAGCAAGCGCGGACGACCGTCTACCAAACAAATGTTGTTGACAGAGAAAGACGTCTGAAGCTGGGTGAACTTATATAATTTGTTGAGTACGACATTGGCAATGGCGTCGCGCTTGATTTCAAACACGATGCGCATCCCGTTGCGGTCGGATTCGTCGCGGAGGTCGGAGATGCCTTCAATTTTTTTGTCGTTGACCAAGTCGGCGATCTTTTTGATCATTTCGGCCTTATTGACTTGGTAAGGGATTTCGGTGATGATGATTTGCTCGCGGCCGTTCTCTTCTTCGATTTCAGCTTTTCCGCGGATCACAACGCGTCCGCGGCCGGTAAGGAGGGCGTCGCGCACACCTTCGTAGCCGTAAATGATACCTCCGGTCGGGAAGTCTGGTGCTTTGATGTGGTTGAGGAGTTCTTCTGGTGTGATGTCGCGGTTTTCGATGTAGGCAATGGTGCCATCTACAACTTCAGTGAGGTTGTGCGGCGCCATGTTGGTGGCCATACCTACTGCAATACCTGCTGCTCCGTTGATCAGGAGGTTCGGGATTTTGGTTGGCATGACGGTCGGCTCTTGTAGAGAGTCGTCAAAGTTGGGGCGGAAGTCGACGGTTTCTTTTTCGAGATCGTCGAGCATTTCTTCTGCAATTTTGCGCAAGCGGGCTTCGGTGTAACGCATTGCTGCAGGGCTGTCGCCATCTACAGAACCAAAGTTACCTTGACCGTCTACTAAAGGATAACGTAAAGACCACGGTTGGGCCATGCGCACCATTGTGTCGTAAACAGAGCTGTCGCCGTGCGGGTGGTATTTACCCAAAACTTCACCGACAATTCTTGCAGATTTCTTGTAAGGGCGATTAGAGAAGACGCCAAGATCTTGCATTCCGTAGAGCACCCTGCGGTGCACTGGTTTGAATCCGTCGCGTACATCAGGAAGTGCGCGTGAGACAATTACAGACATCGAATAATCGATGTATGCTGATTTCATTTCATCTTCGATGTTGATCTGAATGATTTTTTCGCCTTCAGCCATATTTTTGAGTTAGTCTATGTATTCATTAAATAGAGTCTCAAAATTAATAAAATGCAGCCCCTTACGGCTTCCCTCCACTATTTTTTACTAACAAAATGAGTCCATAAATTGTGAATAAAACCGGACGCGTTGCAGAGATAAAAGTTATATTTGTAACAAGCAAACGTAAACCATGGAAGCCAAATTTTCTCCACGTGTCAAAGACATGATCAGCTACAGCCGAGACGAAGCCGTTCGCTTGTCCAACGAGTTTGTGGGTGCCGAGCATTTGTTGTTGGGCCTCATTCGCCTCAATGAAGGTACCGCAATCCGAATTGTGCAAGAATTCAAGCTCGATCTAAGCGAACTCAAAGCTGAGCTCGAAAAAATCCTGGCTAAAAGCGCTGTCCGCGAATTAGTCAATCTGAACTTGCCGCTACTCAAACAAGCGGAGAACATCATTAAACAGTCTTATTTAGAAGCAAAAGAATTCAAACAAAATATAATCGGTACAGAGCACTTATTGCTGACCATCCTCCGCTACGAAGATAGCGTTGCGTGTCAGGTACTCAATAAATATGGCATCATGTACGAAAACGCACGAGACGAATACGAACTTATGTTACAAGACAAACAACAACCTAGCTCCGAATTCCCAGGTTCGGGCCAAGAAGAAGACGAAAACTTCGGTCAAGCGCAGCGCAAAAGCGCAGACCCCAAATCCAAAACGCCCGTTCTCGACAACTTCGGTCGCGACCTTACTAAAATGGCAGAGCTCGGAAGACTCGACCCCATTGTGGGCCGCGAAAAAGAAATCGAGCGCGTCAGCCAAATTTTGTCGCGTCGCAAAAAAAACAATCCCATCCTTATCGGTGAGCCCGGTGTAGGTAAGTCGGCAATTGCCGAAGGCTTGGCTTTGCGCATCGTCCAAAGAAAGGTTTCTCGCATTCTCTTCAACAAGCGCATTGTTTCCCTAGACCTCGCTTCTTTGGTAGCAGGTACCAAATACAGAGGGCAGTTCGAAGAGCGCATGAAAGCCGTGATGCAAGAAATCGAAAAGAACCCAGATATCATTTTGTTTATCGATGAAATCCACACCATTATTGGTGCAGGAGGTGCGAGCGGTTCGCTAGATGCTTCCAATATGGTGAAGCCAGCACTCGCGCGCGGCGAAATGCAAGCCATTGGTGCCACAACCTTAGATGAATACCGTCAGTACATCGAAAAAGATGGCGCCTTAGAACGCCGTTTTCAGAAAGTCATCATTGAGCCAACGTCTATCGACGAAACCA
The DNA here is from genome assembly GCA_004295165.1 of Flavobacteriia bacterium. Taxonomy (GTDB): domain Bacteria; phylum Bacteroidota; class Bacteroidia; order Flavobacteriales_D; family Crocinitomicaceae; genus UBA952. The sequence goes on along the minus strand of RDZL01000015.1, from coordinate 1,519 downwards.
TTCAGATCCTCAACAACATCAAAGAGCGCTACGAAGACCACCACAGTGTTCGCTATACCGACGAAGCACTCGCGGCTTGTGTGAAACTCACCGAACGCTACATCACCGACCGCCACTTGCCAGACAAAGCAATTGACGCACTAGATGAAGTCGGTTCAAGAGTGCACATCACCAATTTACATGTGCCAAAAGAAATCACCGATATCGAAGGTCAAATTGAGGGCTTAAAAGGTCAAAAAGCAGAGGTCATTCGCTCGCAGCAATACGAAAAAGCTGCCGAACTCCGCGATGCCGAACGCAAGCTTCAAGAAGACCTCGAGACGGCCAAAAACAAATGGGAAGAAGAAGCCAAAAACAACCGCGTGGTCGTTACGGAAGAAAACGTAGCCGAGGTGGTTTCCATGATGAGTGGCGTGCCCGTGACCAAAATCTCTGAGTCCGAACTCGGCAAGTTGGTCAAAATGGCCGAAACCATCCGTGGAAAAGTTATTGGTCAAGACGACGCCGTTGCCAAAGTGGTGCGTGCTATTCAGCGCAACCGCGCAGGACTCAAAGATCCCAACAAACCCATTGGTTCTTTCTTTTTCTTAGGCCCAACAGGCGTTGGTAAAACCCAGCTCGCCAAAATCCTCGCTAAAAATCTCTTCGACTCAGACGACGCCCTTATCCGTGTCGATATGTCTGAATACATGGAGAAATTCTCGATTTCTCGCCTCGTAGGCGCTCCTCCGGGATACGTTGGCTACGAAGAAGGTGGGCAGCTCACCGAAAAAGTGCGCCGCAAGCCTTATGCTATTGTATTGCTCGATGAAATCGAAAAAGCCCACCCAGATGTATTCAATTTGTTGCTGCAAGTCCTAGACGACGGCCACATGACCGACGGCTTGGGTCGTAAAATCGACTTCAAAAACACCATCCTCATCATGACCTCCAATATCGGTGCGCGCCAGCTCGCAGATTTTGGAACAGGTATGGGCTTTGGCCCCAAAGCACAGCAAGAGGCGCAGGAGCAAAATGCATTGTCTGTGGTTCAAAACGCGCTGCGTAAGGCTTTCTCTCCGGAATTCCTCAACCGCGTAGACGACATGATCATGTTCAAGTCGCTCAAACGCGAAGACATCCACCTCATTATCGATATCGAACTCGAAAAACTCCTCGAGCGCATTGGCAATTTAGGTTATCATGTGAGTTGTACAGAAGCGGCCAAAGATTTTATTGCAGAAAGAGGCTATGACGAAAAATTTGGTGCGCGCCCACTCAAAAGAGCGATCCAAAAATACATCGAAGATCCACTCGCAGAAGAAATCATCAACTCCAACTTGCAAGAAGGAGACACCATCGTACTCGATTTTGAGACGGGTGCCGATGCATTGAAGCTCAGCATCGAAAAAGCGAAGCCAAGCAAAAAGAAAGCGGATTCTAAAAGTGAATAGTGATTGAAGAAAGTGCCGTTGAGGAACTCATTTTAGCGCGGGCTAAGAAGCCTCGCTTTACGGACTTTCATCAATATTTCTTGGAG
>RDZL01000014.1 GCA_004295165.1 Flavobacteriia bacterium | reverse complement strand
CAAGCTCAAGGCCGGCGAGCACGTGCACCACCACTGAGCCCGCCCCTGGGGGCTGAAGCCCTCAGATCGGCTTGTGAAGACGCTTTGTTCGGTTCGGAATCAGGGGTACATATTTGCGCTTCCACTATCGAGAAAGACCTCTTCACGATGAAGATGGAACACGACGCTCCCATTCGCTACAGTAAAAAAAATGGCGGCTATTTCTACGAAGACCCCGATTTCAGCATCAATGATGTTCCACTTTCTGAAGACGAACTAGCCTCTATTCGCTTTGCCGTTTCTACGCTGCAGCAATTTAGAGAAGTGCCTTTTTTTCAGCAATTTGGCATGGCCATCGACAAAATAGTTGACCGCGTGGCAGTAGGCGATCAAAGTCAAGAAATGTCTAAGTATATTCAATTTGAAGCGGCGGTTTCTACAGGTGGCAACGAATACTTACCGACACTTTTAGAAGGGATACAGGCACAAAAACGCGTTTGGTTCATGTACACAAGTTTTCAGCAACAACAGTCTAAACCAAGAAAAGTAAGCCCCTTATTTTTGAAGGAGTACCGCAACCGCTGGTACCTCATTTGTTTTGACCTTCAAAAGCAAGACATTTCGACTTTTGCACTCGACCGCATGACCGAACTTCAACTTTTGGACGAAGCAGCACAAATTCCTGCAGATTTCAATGCCGCCGAATACTTTCGGGATGCGATTGGCATTACCGCTTTTAAAGGTGAAGCGCTGCGTATTGTCTTGAAAGCCGACACCATTGCTGCGCGCTACATCGAGACACAAGCTTTTCATCACTCCCAAAAACTACTCGACAAACAAGATGCCTTCAGTATCTTTGAATTGCGCATTTTAGTCACCGAAGAATTCATCAGGAGTTTGCTCGGCTATGCCGGAGAAGTCGAGGTACTCGAACCTGAAAGCCTTCGCCTGACTCTTAAAGAACGCGCACAGGCCCTAATCAAACGCTATCAATCTTAAAAAATATGTCAGCAATTATTTCTCATTTTGAAGAGGGCGTCCTTACCCTCACCTTGAACAGACCAACTGTATTCAATTCTTTCAACCGCGCAATGGCACTGCAATTGCAAGCTGAACTAGACCGCTGTAGTGCAGATGACAAGATCAGAGCCGTTATTTTAACGGGAGAAGGCAAAGCCTTTTGCGCCGGGCAAGACCTCTCTGAAGCAACCGATCCGCAAGGCCCGGCTCTACAACAAATTGTCGCCGAACACTACAACCCCATCATCCTGAAAATACGCGCTCTCGAGAAGCCTGTGATAGCTGCCGTTAATGGTGTAGCTGCTGGCGCAGGTGCCAACATTGCCCTGGCTTGCGATATCGTTCTGGCCAAAGAAAGCGCTTCTTTTATTCAAGCCTTTTCAAAAATCGGACTCATTCCAGATTCGGGCGGGACTTTCATATTGCCGCGTTTGGTCGGGCTACAAAAGGCCACTGCACTTATGATGACCGGCGAAAAAGTAGCAGCCAAGGACGCTGAACAAATGAATATGATTTACAAAGCCGTTGCCGATGAAGATTTCAGTGCTGCAGTTGCTAAACTCGCCGGTCAAATGGCACAAATGCCAACCAAAGGCCTAGGACTCACCAAAAGAGCCCTGAACCAGAGTTTGTATCATTCGTTAGAAAATCAATTGAAAACCGAAGAAATCTTACAAACAGAGGCTGGGCAAACACACGACTTCAAAGAAGGTGTAACAGCCTTTCTTGAGAAAAGAAACCCTGAATTTAAAGGACACTAAAATGAAAGAGATCATTGGCGTAATTGGGGCGGGCACAATGGGTGCTGGCATTGCCCAAGTAGCCGCCCAAGCTGGGCATAAAGTCGTTTTGAGCGACACCAATCCAGAGCAGCTTTTACGCGCAGAGCAACAAATCAAAAAAAGCATCGATAAACTGATTGAAAAAGGAAAATTTACGGCTCAGTTGGGTCAAGAAATCCTTCATAATCTTCAGTTTTCGACCCAATTAAGCGAACACAGCCAAGCGAGTTTGGTCATCGAGGCCATCGTCGAAAATTTGAGCATCAAGCACCAAGTTTTTCAGCAGCTCGAACAAGTTGTAGGGCCCACATGTGTGTTGGCAAGCAACACCTCTTCTTTGTCCATCGCCTCGATTGGCGCTTGCCTTCAGGATCCGAGTCGGTTTTTAGGTATTCACTTCTTTAATCCTGCAACGCTAATGCCCTTAGTTGAGGTCATACCAGGTGTTGCAACGCAAAAAGAAGTTACCAATCAAATTGAAAACCTTATTGGAAGTTGGCACAAAACTGTAGTGGTGTGCAAAGACACGCCTGGTTTTATTGTCAATAGAGTAGCGCGTCCTTTTTATGGCGAAGCCCTCCGCATTTACGAAGAAGGCTTGGCAGACTTTGCTACCATAGATTGGGCCATGACCACAATTGGCGGCTTCAAAATGGGCCCCTTCACCCTTATGGACTACATCGGCAACGACATCAATTATACCGTCACAGAAACCGTATTTGCCGCATTTTACTATGACCCGCGCTTCAAACCCTCTTTTACCCAAAAGCGACACATGGAGGCTGGTTTTTTAGGTAGAAAATCCGGTAGAGGATTTTACGACTATAAAGAAGGTAGCAGCGCACCTGTTCCTACTGAAGACTTCAATTTGGGGCGACAAATTTTTGAGCGCATTTTAGTCCTCTTGATCAATGAAGCGTCCGATGCTGTATTCATGCAAGTGGCCAGCCCGGCTGCCGTAGACCTCGCCATGACCAAAGGAGTCAACTACCCAAAAGGCTTATTGGCGTGGGCAGACGAACTCGATGCAGGCTGGGTACTCGAGCGACTTGAATCATTGTTTACCGAATACGGCGAAGACCGCTACAGACCCAATCCTTTGCTGCGCAGAAAAGCGCGCGAGCAAAGCAAATTTATTTTGTAACTTTGCGACCTAATTATTAAAGCTCATGGCATACCTATTTACATCCGAGTCCGTTTCAGAAGGGCACCCAGATAAAGTCTCTGATCAAATTTCAGATGCGCTCATCGATAACTTTATGGCTTTTGACCCAAGTTCAAAAGTAGCATGCGAAACCCTCGTGACTACCGGTCAGGTGGTATTGGCAGGCGAAGTGAAGTCTACCGTTTACCTCGACGTTCAAAAAATTGCCCGCGAAACCATTCGCAAAATTGGTTACACGAAATCAGAATACATGTTTGATGCCAATTCTTGTGGTATCCTATCTGCTATTCACGAGCAGTCTTCGGATATCAATCAAGGTGTAGAGCGCAGCAATCCAGAAGATCAAGGCGCTGGTGACCAAGGCATGATGTTTGGCTACGCTACCAAAGAAACAGATAACTACATGCCTTTGGCTTTAGATTTGGCGCACAAAATATTAGAAGAGATGTCTGCTATTCGCAACAACGAAGCAGCACTCATCCCTTATTTGCGTCCAGATGCCAAATCGCAAGTTACCATCGAATACTCCGATGACAACGTGCCACAGCGCATCGACACCATTGTTGTTTCTACCCAACACGACGACTTCGCTCCGGAAGCAGAAATGTTGGCTAAAATCAAAAAAGACATCATTGAAATCGTGATTCCACGCGTCAAAGCGAAACTCACCCCTGAATTACAAGCGCTTTTCAATGACGCCATCACTTATCACATTAATCCAACAGGTAAGTTTGTGATCGGTGGCCCACATGGCGACACCGGCCTTACCGGACGCAAAATCATCGTGGATACTTACGGTGGTAAAGGTGCTCACGGCGGTGGTGCTTTCTCAGGAAAAGATCCATCTAAAGTAGACCGCTCAGCAGCCTACGCTACACGTCATATTGCCAAAAACATGGTAGCAGCAGGCTTGTGCGACGAAGTACTTGTTCAGGTTTCTTACGCTATTGGTGTAGCGGAGCCTTGTGGTTTGTACATCAATACCTACGGAACCTCTAAAGTAGAAATGAGCGACGGCGATATGGCCAACAAAATTGGCGAAATCTTCGACATGCGTCCTTACTTTATCGAGCAGCGCCTCAAATTGCGCAATCCTATTTACCAAGAAACGGCAGCTTATGGCCACATGGGTCGCAAGAATGAAGTAGTCACCAAACACTTTACAGCACCTGACGGTTCTAAAGTGAGCAGAGAGGTAGAGCTCTTTACTTGGGAGAAACTAGATTACGTAGACCAAATCAAAACGGCTTTCGGCCTTTAATACAAACTTAGAAAGCCCGTTCAAACGGGCTTTTTTCATTTATATGCCCTATGTCAACAACATTTAGAACCATCTGGACCACCCCAGAGAGAGATATTGAGGTTATTGATCAGCGCCAACTACCTCATGAATTTGTTGTCGTGCGCTTGCAAACTTATAAGGATGCAGACCTCGCCATCAGAAGCATGACCGTTCGCGGAGCCCCACTCATTGGCGCCACAGCAGCTTACGGAATTTTCTTGGCAGTGCGCGAAATGATCAAAGAAGGACACGACGGCATGTTCCTAGATGAAGCATTTAGTACCTTAAGAGCATCTCGCCCAACGGCGGTCAACTTATTTTGGGCCCTAGACCGCATGCGAACTGCGCTAGACGAAGCAACGGATTTTTTGGAGGGTGCCTGGGCAGAAGCGCAGCGCATTGTAGATGAAGACATCGAAACCTGCCGCATGATCGGCGTACACGGTTTACCGCTTATTGAGGCCATTGCTGCTCAAAAAAATGGTGAACCTGTACAGATCCTGACACACTGCAATGCTGGAATGCTCGGCTGTATTGAATGGGGCACCATTACCTCTCCAATTTACCAAGCTGTTCAAAAGGGCATTAAAGTGCACGTATGGGTAGATGAAACCCGCCCCCGAAATCAAGGAGCCAACCTCACGGCCTACGAACTCACGCGCCATGGCGTCGACCACACCTTAATTGTAGACAACACCGGCGGGCACCTCATGCAGCACGGTATGGTGGACCTCGTGATTGTAGGTACCGACCGCACCACCAGAAATGGCGATGTCGCCAATAAAATTGGCACGTATCTAAAAGCGCTCGCTGCAAAAGACAACAACATTCCATTTTATGTAGCCTTGCCATCTACCACCCTAGACATGACGATCAAAGATGGGCTCAAGGAAATCCCAATAGAGGAGCGCGATCAAAATGAAGTCAAATACGTCATCGGAAAATCTGCTGCAGGCAACATAGAACCTGTCCTGATTTGCCCCGAAACCACACCTGCAGCCAACTACGGCTTTGACGTAACACCTGCGCGTTTGGTGAGCGGCCTCATTACAGAACGAGGTATTTGCGCTGCTTCTGAAGAAGGGATTCTTTCTTTGTTTCCGGAATATATTTCAAAATGATCATTTGAATTGATGATTTGAATTGATGATTTAAACTAACTTCTAGAAAATAATTTGCTCATCGACCTTTAAAAACTTGAATATGAAGCTCCATCTTCTTTTACTCATCGCCCTTCTTTCTTTTATTGCTCCTACGCTTCATGCACAAATTCAAGGCACTTGGCACAGCAATTTTCAGGTTGCGGGTAAAT
>RDZL01000013.1 GCA_004295165.1 Flavobacteriia bacterium | reverse complement strand
GCAGGTCTTTCTTACGGCAATTCCCAAACAGCCATGCCTTATGACTACAGTTTCTTTGGTGGGGGCTCTAATGACAACCGCGGCTGGAGAGCACGCGCACTGGGCCCCGGCGCCTACAAATATCACCTCGATACCAATCGCTTGGCAACCCAAATTGGCGACATCCGCTTCGGTGGGTCTCTCGAGTATCGCTTTGAAATGAGCAGCACCTTTAAAGGCGCCGTTTTTACAGATTTTGGCAACATCTGGACCTACCGCGAAGATCTCTCGCGCATGGGCAGCCAGTTCAATTGGCAAACGTTTATTCCGCAGCTCGCCATCTCAGCAGGCGTGGGCTTGCGCATGGACCTCGACTTCTTTATTTTGCGTCTAGATGTCGGGTTCCCGATATTTGACCCCGCATTTGCCGACGGCGCGCGTTGGGTGTTTCAAGATTTCAAAACCCGCGAAACCTATTACGCAGAAGGTATGCAGCATTTCAACATGAGCCTCGATCAGGTCAAGTCGATTATGCCTAGGCCGTTTTTGCCGAATTACCTCAATTTTGGAATTGGTTATCCGTTTTAACATGAAAATACTTACTTCATTTATCGCTCTAATCATATTGCTATCCGCTTGTATGAAAGGAGAGAAAGTCGATCTAATTGTGCACAACGCCAAAATTTACACCCTCGACTTATCCAATACTGTCCATGAGGCCATCGCCATTCGCAACGGTAAAATTGTTGAAGTAGGGCCCGAGCGTCAAATCCTCAATAAATACCGTTCTGAGCAAACCATAGATGCCCAAGGCAAGGAAATGTATCCGGGCCTGACCGATGCACACGGGCACATGCTGATGTATGCCAAGCAACTGCTCGGTATCGACCTGCGTGGCGTGCGCTCCGAACAAGAACTCATCCACCGCTGTGAACAATACAAAGCCCAGCATCCCAATCTCAAATTTGTCATCGGGCAGGGTTGGGACCAAACCATGTGGGCTGGTCAGCAAATGCCGACCAATCAGCAGCTCAATGCGCTTTTCCCCGATATTCCTGTTTGCTTGTATCGTGTCGATGGACATGCCGCGCTCGTCAATGATTTTTTGATCAAAAAAAGTAAGTTACTCGATCAAATAGCCACCTTACAGGGTGGAGAGGTCGTTTTTAACAAAGAAGTTCTGGAAGGAAACATCAAATTTCCCATGAATTTGAATTTGCCCAGAGATTCAAATTTTGGCGAAAAAATTATTCTACAAACATATAGGCCTTCAGGTGTCATCATCGACAACGCGATCAATGTTGTTCAGCCTTTTTTACCAAATTACCCGAAAAAAGATTACCTCAAGGCCATTTTGCAAGTGCAAGATGAACTCTTACAATACGGCATCACAGGCGTGCACGAGGCAGGTATCGATTTTGAGCACATAGCTTGGTTCAAGCAACTCATCAAAGCAGGCAAGTTGAAACTCAATTTGTACGCCATGCTCATGGATAGCCCTCAAAACCGTCAATTTGCGCAAAAAAATGGACCTTATCGCTACAGAAACCTCTCCATCCGCAGTTTCAAGTGCTTCGCCGATGGCGCGTTAGGTTCGCGCGGTGCCCTGCTCAAAGCACCGTACCACGACCATCCAGAGAGCCAAGGTTTGCTACTAACAGAAATTGCCCGCATGGAAAACCTCGCGCAGTTCTGTCTCAAAAATGGCTATCAAATGAATACCCACAGTATTGGCGATTCAGCAAATGCACTTGTGTTGTCTATTTATGAAAAGGTCTATAAGCAAAAGCCAGATCACCGTTTTCGCATAGAACATGCACAGGTAATCGACCCTGCGGACTTTCAAAAGTTTGCCAATTATGCAGTGTTCCCGTCTGTGCAACCCACCCATGCTGTTTCTGATGCCGATTGGGCTGAAAAGCGCCTTGGTAAGCCGCGCATGAAAGGTGCCTATGCCTATCGCACGCTGCTGGGTCAGTTTGGGATGCTCGCTATCGGGACCGACTTTCCAGTGGAGCAAACCAATCCTTTTTTAAGTATTCAAGCAGCCGTCAATAGACCCGTTCAAGAAGCGCTCACGCTCGAAGAAGTATTGCGCGGCATGACCATCTTTGCAGCTTTTGCATCTTATCAGGAAGGAAGATTGGGTACTTTAGAGAAAGGTAAAGATGCTACATTTGCCATTTTTGAATATCCCGTAAATGCGCAGGTTGGGCAAGTACAAAATTATGCTTGGCGCACTTTTATCAAAGGTAAATGTGTTTTCAAACTAGAGGCATTGTAAGAAACGAGGTAACTAATTTCTATTTTAAAAACAAAACGCATCATGAAAAATTGCTTCTTTGGCTTTCTATTCCTACTCCTTGCGTTCACTTGCAAGGCTCAAAGCACACCAAAGGACATCAATTCTTTGGATCAACAGATAGATAACTGGCATGTTGCTGCAGCTCAGGCCAATTTTGAGACCTATTTTGCCCTCACGACTTCAAATTTTGTCTTCTTGGGAACGGCCCCGGGTGAGCGTTGGAGCAAAGCCGAATTCATGGCTTTTAGCAAGCCTTATTTTGATAAAGGAAAAGCTTGGGATTTCAAGCCTAGCAATAGAAATTGGCAATTTGCTTGCGAAGGAACTATTGCTTATTTCGATGAAGATTTAGCGACTTGGATGGAAGGCTGCCGCGGAAGTGGTATTTGCGTTCTGGAAAATGGCGAATGGAAGCTCGCTTATTATAACCTCACTGTGCTCATCGAAAACGAGAAAATCAAGTCATTTATTCAATTACGCAAGCACTGATGTTTGTTGCAGACAACCGATTGGCAACGGCCAAAAAATACTTCTTTAACGAACTTGCTTCCTTATTTTCTCCAAGTGAATGCAAGCAAATGTGGCAGGTATTGCTCGAAAAACGCTTTGATTGGAGCCCTGTTGAACAAATGCTGCAATTGGAAGCCAGGGTTTCAGAATCCGATTTGCTCTATTTCAGAAGCGCCGTGAAGCGCATGCAAGCAAACGAGCCCTTTCAATATGTGGTTGGCGACACCTTATTTGCAGGTCTTCAAATAAAAACTGACCAACGTGCGCTCATTCCAAGGCCAGAGACCGAAGAGTTGGTCGCTTTGATATCAAATTTAGGTCTTGCTTTTGAATCGATCCTCGATTTGTGTACGGGTTCTGGTTGCATTGCGCTCGCGCTCAAAATGCAGTTCCCAAATGCAAAGGTGAGGGGCCTTGATTTGTCTGCAGACGCCATTGCCCTTGCTCAGGAAAACGCCCTGCTCAATGGCCTAAACCTCGAATTTGAAGTTGCCGATGTACTTCAATGGAAGGCCGATCAAACTTTTGATTTGATCGTTTCAAATCCGCCCTACATACCGAATCAAGAAAAAACACAAATGCAAGCCAATGTGCTGGATTTTGAACCCCACATGGCTTTGTTTGTCCCGGACAACGATCCGCTTTTATTTTACAGGCAAATCAGCCTAATTGCACACGAGGCACTCAACAGCGAGGCTTATCTCGCGTTAGAAATTCACGAAAAATTTGCCCTTGAAACAAAAGCGCTGCTTGCAGCGATTGGTTTTAAAAATGTGACAATTCATCGCGATTTACAAGGAAAAGAACGCATGATTTTAGCGCAAAAAGCTTAATTTTAACTTATGGATCAAAAGGAAATTCAGGCCCAAATGCAAGCGCTAGCAACAGCGCTGCATGCGCACAACCGTGCGTATTATGTGCTCAATGATCCACAAATCTCTGATTACGACTTCGATATGCTCCTCAAGGAGTTAGAGGCGCTCGAAAACCAATACCCCGCACTCACAGATCCCAATAGCCCAACCAAACGCGTCGGCGGAGACCTCACCAAGAAGTTTCAGACCAAAAAGCACCGCTTCCCGATGCTTTCGCTCTCCAATAGCTACTCTGAGCAAGAAATCATCGAATGGGCTGAGCGCTGCCAGAAAACCCTGCAAGAGGCCTCTGAGTTTGTTTGTGAGCTCAAATACGACGGTGTAGCCATTGGCATGCACTACCAAAATGGCCAACTTCAAGAGGCACTCACCCGCGGCGATGGCGAACAAGGCGAGGAGGTCACGACCAACGTGCGCACCATCAAAACCGTCCCATTGCAACTCCAGGCCGATTTCCCCGCAGATTTTGAGATCCGCGGTGAAATCTTCATGCCTCAGCAAAATTTTGAGCAACTCAACCAACAACGCGAGGCGCAAGGTGAGCCTTTGTTTGCCAATCCGCGCAACACCGCAGCCGGGACACTCAAACTTTTAGATTCCAAAGAAGTAGCCAAGCGTGGCCTCGATTGTTATTTGTACGGCGTTCATGGCCTTACCGATCACGCACAAGGTCATTTTGAGGCTGTGCAAGCCGCCAAAGCATGGGGCTTCAAAGTGCCCGATCCTGCAGCGCGCATGATCGAAAAGACCAACAGTATTGACGGCATCATGGATTTCATTCATTACTGGGATGCCCAACGTGCCAATTTGCCTTTTGACATCGACGGCGTGGTCTTGAAAGTCAATTCTTTTGCCCAACAAGCCGAACTAGGTCTCACGGCAAAATCGCCACGTTGGGCCATTGCTTATAAATTCAAAACCCAACAAGTAGAAACGCTCCTCGAGTCTGTGAGTTTTCAGGTGGGCCGCACCGGTGCAATTACCCCGGTGGCCAACTTAAAACCCGTTCAGCTAGGTGGCACCACCGTGAAGCGCGCCTCGCTGCACAACGCCGATCAAATCCAAAAATTGGATCTCTGCGCTTCGGATACCGTTCAGGTTGAAAAAGGAGGCGAAATCATTCCTAAAATTGTCGGTGTTAATTTCAGTTTGCGAAAGTCTGAAGCGCGCATTCCATTTATTGAAGTCTGCCCGGAGTGTCAGTCGCCTTTGGTGCGTCAGGACGGAGAGGCGCAGCACTATTGTCCAAATGAACTGGGTTGTAGGCCGCAAGTGACGGGTAAAATCATGCATTTTATCAGTAGAAAGGCCCTCAATATAGATGGTTTAGGTGAAGAAACAGTTGAATTAATGTATGCCAAAGGACTGATTAAAAACCCTTTAGATTTATACGCACTCACTTTTGACCAACTGTTGGCTTTAGACCGCATGGCCGAAAAATCTGCCAATAACCTCTTGCAATCTATTGCTGCATCTAGGCTCATTCCATTTGAACGCGTGCTCTTTGGCTTAGGCATCCGTTTTGTTGGCGAAACCGTCGCCAAAAAATTGGCTCAGCATTTTGGCAACCTGAGCGCGCTCATCAGTGCTGACCTAGAAGCACTCTTGGCCGTAGATGAAATTGGCGAGAAAATAGCCAGTTCTATTTTGGCTTATTTTTCGAATCCCTTACAGCTTGAGTTCATCCAGGGTCTACAATCCGAAGGTTTGCAATTTGAAACCGCTCAAAAAGCAAAAGAGTCAGATTTGCTCGAGGGCAAAACATTGGTCATTTCAGGTACTTTTGAGACCTTCAGCCGAGACGAACTCAAAGAACTCATCGAGAGCAATGGGGGCAAAATAGGGTCTTCGGTTTCGGCCAAAACACACTTTTTAATCGCCGGAGCCAATATGGGACCCGCCAAA
>RDZL01000012.1 GCA_004295165.1 Flavobacteriia bacterium | reverse complement strand
AGTGCCTGGCAACCGAGAAATTGTCCATCATTGTTTCTATACTGGTGGGGTCGAGGTAAACCAAACAATGATGGACAATTTCTCGGTTGCCAGGCACTACTTCTACCGCTTTGATGATGCGGTTTTGCGTCAGGTTGGTCGGTATGTTAAAGCAAACGTAATCGTCTTGAGAAGTGGCTTTGGACATATATGTGGGGATTTGAACTTGTAAATCTCCGTTGCCCAAAAAGGTATTTGAAGTATAGACGGGTGGTGGCGGTGTTTGACTTGCATTTCCTTCTTGTGCACCGTTGTTGAGCCAGTTGATGATGGTGGTTTTTTCGGTGTTAGAAAGCGCGCGGTTGTGTTGGTATTGTTGGTAGTTGTTGTCGGGTGGCCACGGTGGCATTTCACCGGTATTGACGCACTGATATACCGCAGCAGCAAGTGGGCTCACTTCGGCATGGGTCATGAGTGAAAAGGGAGCGGCTCCACCGGGATGGTGACACTGCGTACATTTGTTGTAAAATATTTGCGCGACATCGCTGCTCCAGGTCTGGGCGTGGCTACTGCCAATGATTAAAAATGAGAGAATGAATCCGAGTTTTTTCATAAAAATGTTTAACGCAGTAATTGAATTTTGGTTCGGCTCAATTGTTGATTTGGGGCTTCCATTTCTAGGATAAAAATGCCGTTCTGTAGGTTTGCGAGGTCAATTTCTTTGTTGAACGCCGGATCAGTTACAAAAGTTTGTAGGATTTTCCCCTCTAAACTATAGATATTGACCTTTAGAATAGGAAAATTGGACCGGACATTTACCAAGCCTTCACTCGGATTCGGATAGACCAACACCTCCATCGCTACCGACTGTTCAACTAAATTGTTGCTCCCGCAAATTTCACTGCTGGGGCTTCCGTCACAATAACTGGTGGGGTAGAGGAAGGCTTGTTCTTGCATGGCATTTGCTTCGAGCAAAGGTGTTTGATTACAACCCATTACGCCAACTAGGAAGTCGCGTACAAAGCGCTCTGTGCTGTCCATGTAGGCGGCATTGCTGATGTACGGGACATGCTGGGCATTATTGAAGGTGTATATTTGATTGCTGACGCCAATTGCACAGGCGCGTTCGTGAAGCATTCGGCTGCCATCTAGGTACATAAGTGGTGTGCCCGGGTTCACCAAACCACGGTTGTAGGTAACGGTGCCGTCGTTGGTGCCGTGAAACGAGCAAAGCGGCACGTCGCCCGCCTCAAGCCAGTTGTATTTGGCGAGTGCACCACAGCCGTTAATGACCGCGTGCACTTTTGTTGAATAGCCTGGATTCCCTGAGGTGCCTTCCAAGCCACCTAAAGATGCCAGCGCACTGGCACTCATGTACTCGCTGAATTCGCAGGCATCGTTGAGGTAGGCCACATGCAGTGCGGTAATGGCACCTGCTGAACTACCGCCAATAAAAATATGGTTGGTATCTATTTTAAACTGATTGGTGGTTTGTGCATCCTTGTAGAAATAACGTATGGCTGCTTTCAAGTCTTGAACAGCGCGTACAACAGCTTTAATGGCGTTGGTTGAGTCAAAAGGAAAAAAGCCAAGGCGGTAGTCTATGCTCGCGCAGGCGTAGCCTTTCAAGGCAAAGCGTTCTGAAAGTGCCTTCACATCTGGGTCTGTCTTGCTGCCGCCAATAAAGCTTCCTCCGTGTACCCAAATGATAAGGGGGCGAGCAGCTAAAGTGTCGTTTGCAGGTTCATAAAAATCAAGTTTGAGGGCGGTGCTGCTGTTTGCCCAGTTGCTGTTTTGCCCGTAGGTGAGGTTACTCGTGAGGTTGAACTGTGAAAAAACTGCTTCGGCATAGCGGCCGCTAGAACAAGGGTCTTGTGCTTTCACTTGAATTTGAAGTCCAATTAGAAGCGTCAAGAAGGCGAGTAGTTGTTTGGTCATGGGTTGGAATTTGTTTCTAAATTATGAAAATTTCAGATTTAAGACCTGAAAATCACTTACTTTGCCAAAAACAAACATATGTTCAAGTCATTTTTCATCCTCCTCCTCTTTGGATTCCACTATTTAAGCGCCCAAGATTTACCGGCTTACAAAATCTACAATTCAAAAGGAAAAGAAGTCTCTTTTAAGTCAATGGTAAAGTCAGCGAATGGGGCAACTACAGTATTGTTTGGAGAATTTCACGACAACCCAATTGCGCACTGGTTGCAATTGGAGTTAACGCAACAAATGTATGCCACACATGGCACTAATTTACAGTTGGGTTTTGAAATGTTTGAGCAGGACCAGCAAGCTGTTTTGACTGCATATTTGGCCGGGACCATTCCTTTGGAGAAGTTGAAAGATACATTGAGACTCTGGCCGAATTACCAAACAGACTATGCACCATTGGTCGAATTTGCAAAGGAAAAAGAATTGCCTTGCGTGGCCTCAAATATCCAAAGAAAATACGCGAGTTTGTTGTTTAAAAAAGGCAGGTCTGCGCTAGATACTTTACCTGAGACCATCAAGCAACAGATGACGCCATTGAATTTTGCTTTCGACACCACTTTATCTCAGTACCAAGACATGAAGCAAATGGGTGCACACATGGGCCCAGGCATGGGTTGGCGCATGGTAGAAGCGCAAGCCATCAAAGATGCGACAATGGCTCATTTCATTTTGAATAATCCGTGGCGCACACCAAAAACGGTCCATTTGCACTTTAATGGTGCGTACCATTCCGATTTTTACCAAGGTATAATGTGGTATTTGCAACATGAAGGAGCTGCTCGCATATTGACCATCAGTACAGTGAGTCAAGACAACGTACAAAAATTAGACAAGGAGCATTTGGGACGCGCAGATTTCATCATTTGTGTGCCTTCCAATATGACCTCGACGCATTAAATTTACTTGAGCGGAATACCTCTGGAGCTCACCGGGCCGGTGACTTTGCTTTTTTGCAAACTAAATGTAAAGGTGGTTCCGATGCCAACCGTACTACTCACCTGAATTTGCTGTCCGTGCGACTCAATAATGTGCTTGACAATAGCTAGTCCTAAGCCCGAACCGCCTTCATGTCGGTTCCTGCTTTTTTCGACGCGGTAAAATCGTTCAAAAAGCCTTGGAAGGTGCTGTGGTTCTATACCAGCACCGTCATCTTTAAATTGAATATTATAGGTATTGTCTATCTGGACTACACTCACACAGAGCATGCCGCTGACCTTTCCGTAAGCTATTGCATTGCTTGTGAGGTTAAGCAAAACTTGAGAGAGTTTGTTGCGGTCTGCATTGACATAACAATACGGGTCAGAGGCGTCTATGGTGAGCCTGAAGTTTTTCTCTTTTGCGATGAGTTCTAAAGACTCATAGGTTTCTTTCACTAATTCTAAGAAGTCAAAGCTACGGATGTCTAGCGGTATGCGCTCGAGTTCGAGTTTGGTGAGCTGATCGAGGTCCTCGAGGATATGGGTCATGCGCTCAGTAGATTTAGAGGCGCGCTCTAAAAATATTTTGAGGATAGCAGGGTCTTCCATGCCACCATCAAGTAAAGAATCTATATAGCCTTGAATGGAAAAAACAGGCGTCTTGAGCTCATGTGCTAAATTGCCTAGAAACTCTTTTCTGAATGCCGCTTGTTCTTTGAGTTTTGCGATTTCTTGGTTGCGTATTTGCTTCCATGCTTTGACATCTTGTTCGCCTTGGTCTACGAGCTCATCAATAGATTGGTCTTTGCGCTGCTCACTTTCTAAGGTCTGAATACTGCGGTAGATCAGGCTCATGCGATATTGCAAAAATCGCTTGATGATGTAGTAAAAGATGGTATAAGCAAAAATCCCGGAAACGAGCGGGATTAAAAAGAGCAGTGTATTGCTCAGGGTGACAAGTTGTAAATGAACAAACAGGGTAAAAAGAAAGGTCAGTACGTAAAATAAAATACTGCCACTTAAAATCAGGAAACTTGGTCTAGCTTTTCTCACTTATCATTGAAGGTATATCCGACGCCTTTTATGGTACGAATATACGCATCTCCGAGCTTTTCGCGTAATTTTCTGATGTGCACATCGATCGTGCGTTCACCAACAATGGTGTCGTTGCCCCAGACAACTGCAAGTATTTGGTCACGGTTGAATACCTTTCCTGGTCTGCTTGCGAGTAGTTCTAGTAATTCGAATTCTTTTTTTGGCAATTGTAATTCTTTTCCATCAAGCTCCACAACATATCGATCGCGGTCAATGAGGATATTCGTTGCGCCTTCTGCGCCTTCTTTGTTTTTGAGTCGACGTAAAAGCGATTCAATTTTACTGATCAACAAACGCGGTCTGATGGGTTTATTGATATAGTCGTCAGCACCTGCTTCAAAACCCGCTATTTGTGCGTAATCTTCGGTGCGCGCAGTCAAGAATGCGATGACGGGCTGAACCATATTCAAGTCTTTTCGAATGACCTGACAAGTTTCTATGCCATCCATTTTAGGCATCATGACATCGAGTAAAATAAGCGATGGATTGATTTGTTGCACGAGACGAAGTGCTTCTATGCCATTGCTGGCAGTAAAAACTTTGTATCCTTCTTTGCGCACATTGTACGATAAAAACTCTAAGATGTCTGGTTCGTCGTCAACGATCAGTATGGTATGTCCTTTTGTGTTTTCCATCGTTAGTAATATTTAAAAAAAGAGGGGGCTTTAAAAACCCCCTCTTGATTTGTTTGTCAATTATTTGCGGATCATGAGGTGTTTGATACCTACTTGATTGTCGCTGATCAGTTGTACAGTATAGCTACCTGCTGCGAGTTCGCTTACATTCACAGGGAGTAATACAGAACCAACTTCAGTGATTTGTGCTGAGTAAACCAAACGTCCGGTTGCATCAGTGATGTTCAAAGTACCAGCTGAGTTATTTTCAAAGGCAACCAATACTTGCTCAGTAGCAGGGTTAGGGTATACCATGAAGTTCAAGGCTGTAGCTTCTTCCATTCCGACTTCAATTGAGATTTCAAAAGAAGTTGTACTTGTACAGTTGCCATTGATAGCGGTAAGCACTACTGTATATGTTCCGTTTGCAGCGTATGCATGTGCAGGAGCCATAGCTGATGAGTTGGTGAAGTCACCGAAATCCCAAGAGTAAGCAGTTGCACCTGTAGACGTGTTGGTAAAGGTAACTACGTTGCCAGCACTTGTGAAAGAACCTGCGGCAGTTGGTGTTGCTGTAAAGGTAATGTTGGTAGTTGCAGATTGACCAACACCGTTACAAGCGTTTGCATTCGTTACAGTAACGTATACTGCTGCTGTTGCACTCACTTGGATGCTTTGTGTTGTTTCACCTGAAGACCATAAATAAGAATCAGCTGCAGATGCGGTAACCGTTACCACATCACCAGAACACGCTTGTGTACTAGATGCGCTGATAGTTGGAGCTGGAGCGTTAGAAACGTTCACAGAAATTGGTGTTGAAGCGCTTGAACAACCGTTTGCATCGGTTACAGTAACTGAGTAGTTACCTGTAGTTGAAACAGTAATGGTTGAAGTGGTAGCGTTGGTAGACCAAACGTTTCCTGCACTTGCACTTGAAGTAAGGTCTACAGACCCACCTGTACAGAATGTTGTAGAACCGCTTGC
>RDZL01000011.1 GCA_004295165.1 Flavobacteriia bacterium | reverse complement strand
AGGTCAAAACATCCTCGGCACCAAAGAAAGCGTGTCGGGTTTTACACAGCATGATCTGCAAGCGTACGTCCAGCAATATTTCACTGCCGACAACCTGGTAGTTTCTTTCGTTGGCAATACGTCACTACCAAGACTTAAATCTTCCTTAGAAACCGCACTTGCGGCCATGCCCAAAACTGCCGAGCGTCCGGCTCCGCATCCGTTTAAGAGCACTGCTCCGTTCAGTGAAACGGTCAAGGAAGCCAACTACCAAGCTCACGCTGTTTTGGGTGGCTTGGCGCCAAGTTATCACCAAGAAGAACGCATAGCGATGTCCTTGCTGATCAATATTTTAGGAGGCCCGGCACTCAATTCTCGCCTCAATTTATCGGTCAGAGAACGCTATGGTTACGCTTACTCCATAGAAGCCAATTACCACACTTTTTCAGACACAGGTTATTGGCAAATCTATTTTGGTTCGGAGTCTAAAAACATCAACAAGACCCTTACCATCATCGACAGAGAACTCGAAAAATTACGCGACAAAAAGCTGTCCGTTAGTCAGCTCATGCAGGCCAAAAGACAATTCAAAGGACACTTGGCGCTGGGTATGGATGTCAATTCTGGTCTGATGCAAGGCCTAGGCAAGAGCATGCTGGCTTTTGGTCAGATAGACACCATTGCCGAGATGCACCAAGCCATAGACAAAGTCACGGCCGAAGAAATTCAAGCTTTGGCACAACAATACCTCAGAAAAGAGCAAATGTCTTCACTGATTTTTGATGTAGAAAACGCTTGATGATTGCTTATTGCTGAGCTAGATTTTATCGCCCCCCAAAAATTTTACTGCCCACACGTACCATGGTACTACCATTTTGGATGGCGAGAGGGTAGTCGCCGCTCATGCCCATTGAAATTTCTTTGAAACTAGGCTGTCCTTGGAAGTAGTCGTTGCTGAGCTGCTCAAAAATCTGCTTTAATGTTCTGAACTCGGTGGCAACTTGCTTTTCGTCGGAGGTGTTGCTCGCCATACCCATGACGCCGCAAATTTGGACCGATTTGAGCTGTTTGAACGTGTCAGAAGCTAAGATGTCTTGAGCTTCTTGTAGGTCTAGACCAAATTTGGTGTCTTCTTGTGCGATATGAAATTGAAGTAAGACGTCTTGTACGCGTTTGACTTTGCGGGCTTGTTTGTCGATTTCTTGCAATAGTTTAAGGCTATCCACTCCATGAATGAGGTGTACAAAGCCCGCCATGTACTTTACTTTGTTGGTCTGTAAATGGCCAATGAGGTGCCAATGGATGTCGGTCGGGAGCTGCTGCGCTTTTTCGACCATTTCCTGTACTTTGTTTTCTCCAAAATGACGTTGCCCAGCGTCGTAAGCAGCCTGTAGATCAGCAAGTGGTTTGGTTTTGGAAACTGCAATGAGCGTAACGTTTGCAGGGATTTCTGCTTGTACTTGTTGGAGTTGTTCTTGGATCATGCCTCGAGTGAGTAAATGGTGAGTCCACTTCTTAATTTGGGCTCAACCCAAGTAGATTTTGGTGGCATATTCAAGCCCGCATCCGCCACTTTTTTGACGTCGGCAATACTTGCTGGATGCAATAAAAAAGCCACCTCAAATTTCTTTGCATCTATGGCGTCTATCATTTTTTGGATGGGTTCATTGCCGGGTACAAACTCTACTTGATTGGTAGTTTTGAGGTCGATAATGCCAAAAATAGGCTTGAGGATGAGGTCCGAAAGAATAAAGGAGTCTAAAGTTTCTATCGGGTCTTGGTCATTGATGAAGTGGAGGTTTGGCCTAAATTTAAGCCAGGTTTTTTCCATGTAAATATGGATATCGTGCTGTTGTGTGGGCACTTGTGCACTTGGAAGTATTTCGACCTGGCCTTCATTGGCTAAAATAGCAATGAGCCCCTTGAGATCTAGGCCATTGGTAGATTTGAGCAAGCGATGAAATGCGGCAATTTGTACTTCGCGTTCATCTACTAGATAACCCAAGAAATAATCTGCAGCTACCGGATAAGCCTGTCCTTTTTCGCGCAGCTGTTGGGTGTAGCGTGCCGATGAGGCGCAGCGGTGGTGTCCGTCGGCAATATAAAGTGCGGGTACATTTTGGAAAGCTTCGCAGATAACTGCGGAGTCTGTTGGGCTCAGAAGCCATACCTCATGGGTAATGCAATCTGTTGTTGTAAATTCGTATTCTGCCCTCGTTTCTAAGTAGGTGTCAAGCATCTTTTGAATCGGTGCTTGCCCTTCATAAGTGAGCAAAACAGGCTCGGCATTGAAACCAACAGTATGCAGGTAGTTAGTGAAGACGTCTTCTCTGGCGGTAAGCGTTTGTTCGTGAATTTTAATGCTGCCGTTGAGGTAGTCGTCTACGCTCACTCCGGCAAAAAAACCAGAAACCACCATTCCTGCTCTGGATTGTCTGTAAATATAGAGCTGCGCTTCTCGATCTGTGGTCAGGATGTCGGCTGCTTTGAAATCATTGAATTTTTGCTTCACTTGCAAAAAACGCTCAGTAGAATTTGGTTTGGTTTTGATTTGGGCCCCAAATTCAGGATTGATGATGTGCAAGAAAGTAAATGGGTTGTCTTCTAGTTTGGCTTTGAGTACATTTTTTTTATAGGAATAATAGGGCCTAGTAGCTACTAAATGTACCTTGCTGCGGACCGGACGAATTCCTTTAAATGCCCTGATTTGCGCCATTATTTTAGAATTTGTAACTGATACCTAAACTAGGTAATACAGGGAATTGATAGATGATTTCGTTGGTAATGCGATTCACGTAGAAAATGTTGTTTCGGTTGTAAGCGTTGGTTACACCGAGTACGATTTCTAGATTGTTCTTCTTTTTGGTGATGATGCTGTGTTTCACAGTGATGTCTAGGCGGTGGTAAGTAGGCAGTCTTTGCGAGTTGAAGGTGCCGAGCATAGTAGCCACGTTGTTGGGGTTGTTGGTGACGTAGTCTGTGGTGAGGCCTTCACCGAAATTCTCGAGTTGGTAGTAGCCCGCAGTTGGCGTGAACGGAAGCCCTGAACCTAAATTCCAACGGATATTGAGTTCGGTTTGCTTCTTTTTGCCAAAAGCATAGGAGCCTACTAGATTGACGTTGTGACGTCTGTCAAAAACAGGGAAGTAGTTGTCAAAACCATCCCAGCGGGTGTTGTGCCCTAGTGAATACACTGCCCAAAGGAAGATGCGGTCTTTGGAATATTTAACGAGTGCATCTACGCCATAAGACTGCCCGGATTCAATGATAAAGTCCTTTTTAAAGACGTCGTCGATGAGTTCAAACTGAGCGATGTCGGTGTAGAGTTTGTTTTGATTGATGTTGCTGAGTTGGTCAAAATACTTGTAGTATGCTTCAATGTTGACATTCCAATATTTATTGATGTCGTATTCAAAACCAGCGATGGCATGCCAAGCGTACTGCAAGCCGTTCTTGATCTCAGAAACTTGCTGAAATTCATTGATGAACTGATCTTGTACATTTGTAGGTGCAGAGAGCAAACCATTGAAGAGGTTAACGACGTCTTTGTCCGAAGATGCTGAGGTGAAGTTTTGGGAGAACCTACCGCCTGAGAATTTGAAACGAAGGTTGTCTGTAGCGTTGTATTTGGCGCCAATTCGGGGCTCGATGGAAACGGTATTCAGTGAAGCGTATAATTGCATGCGCAAGCCGCCTTGATAAACCCAACGCGGTGTGACCAAGCGGTAATTGACATATGAGCCAATTTCGGTGGTGAAATTACTCGCTTCAATTTTGCGTTCGAGCTCATTGTAGGTGATGAATTGTGTATTGAAGCCACTCAAATTGAAACCGTAGTTGAGTTCGCTTTCGTTCTTCTGAAAGAAAGTGAAATCAAAGCCGAGGTCAAAGCCACCAATTTTGGAATAACGCGGCTCTTGACCAGTTTCTAAAAACGTCGTTTCATAGTTGCTGCCGTTGACGTGACCGCGGATAAATATTGGCGAGCTACTCGGGACGAGTGTAAAGTTGAGCCCACCTCCTGCAGCATTCCAATTGAGGTCTGCAACGTTGTAGTTGACTGAATCTTGATTGGAGAAGCCAAAAACACTCACTTTGGAGCCGCCTTCTCCGTTAAAGGTAACTTTTCCATAGAGGTCGGTGAAGTTAAATGGCAAACCGTTGCCATCGTTGACGCTTGGGTACAAAGACTTACTTGTGTAGTCTAAAAGTGAATGCTTACCTGTTAACATGTAGGAGCCACTAGCCAAACTATCTTTTCCTTTTTTGCCTAACGGACCTTCAATCACGGCCTTTGTCATAAAAGGAGAGGCCGAAACTTTACCTGCAAACTTATTGCGGTTGCCGTCGCGGTAAGTGATGTCCATAACGGAAGAAATACGCCCTCCATATTTGGATTCAAAACCCCCGGTGTAGATATCCACAGACTTCACGAGTTCGGTCTCAAAAATGGAGTAAAAACCAATGGAGTGGAAAGGGTTATAGATCGTCATGCCATCTAATAGCGTTTTGTTTTGGATCGGTGTTCCGCCGCGCACATACAACTGACCGCCTTGGTCTCCGGTAGTCACAACCCCTGGTGTAACGCTCAGGGCGCCCACTATATCGCTTTCGGCGCCATACATCGGGATGCGTTCAACGGCTTGTTTGTCCATTTTGACCTCAGACATACCAATTTGTTGCTTTTTTTCTTTTGCCTGATTGCTCACGCGGACATCTTTGATGTTCAGTGTATTGGGGTTGAGGTTCCAAGAACCGATGTCGTATATTTTTTTGGCGGCAGTCATGTCTACATTGAGGAAACTGCGCTCATATTTGCCTTTCTCCACCTTGAGGATATACGAACCCATGGGCAGTTTTGGCACAGAAAAGAAGCCCGCAATATTTTTGGCTACAACAGCACGTTGGAAAAAGAACATTTTTGGGGCCATACCAAATCGCTTTTTTCCGGTGGCCTACAAGTACGGTACGACGATGTAAATGATGTGGAGCTTAGCCGCACCAAAAACCGAACCGAAATAACGGAGGCACTGAGCCTTGGCGATGTAAATGAGTTGAATACCGGCTTGTATGCAGAGGAGAAACTCCTTCTCAATAAAAAGCTGGATGTAACCGTGGGATTGCGGGGCGATTTCTTTAGCAACAGATATGCCAATAAATTAGATGGTACTACGCTCAGCAGTACCTCATTTATTGTAAGCCCCAAGCTCCATTTCGACTACCGGCCACAGCCCAATGTTCACTTGTATTGGCACAATGGGCAGGGTTTTCATAGCAACGATACCCGGGTAGCCGTACAAAAAAATGGCCGCGAAGTGGTAACACCGGCCTGGGGTAGCGATTTGGGTGCTATGGTGAAAATTGGCAACCGGTTGGTAGTGCAGGGTGCCCTGTGGTACCTTTTCATGCGCCAGGAATTTGTATTTGTAGGTGACGAGGGTGTGGTGGAACCTGGTGGCCGAACCCGCCGGCTTGGTTGGGACGCCTCGGTGCGCTACGAGTTGGCCCAGCACTTTTTTGCCGACCTCAATGTAAACTATGCCATGGGCCGGGCGGTAGACGAGCCCAAAGAGGCCAATCGCATTCCTTTGGCACCCATTTTTACCAGCACCGGTGGCATTACTTATCGCAAAGCCCAGGGGCTGAATGGCAGCATCAGGTACCGGTACATG
>RDZL01000010.1 GCA_004295165.1 Flavobacteriia bacterium | reverse complement strand
ATCGCTATTGCGGTTAGTGCGAACCCAACAGTTGCCATTGCAGCTGCTGGTGCAACTACCTTCTGTCAAGGTCAAAGTGTTGTGTTGAATACCAATACAAACGGTACATCTTATGCTTGGAGCAATGGTGCTACTACACCAAGTATCACTGCCAATACTTCAGGTTTGTACTTTGTTACGGTTACGAACGCAGCAGGTTGTTCGTCTGTTTCGAATGAAATCACGGTCAATGCTACACCTGCTTTTGTACCAACAATTACAGCAGCATCGCCAACAACAGTATGTGATGGCGCGTTCTCTACACTTGTTGCATCTTCAGGTGCATCTTACGTGTGGTCGAACGGTGCAACAACACAAGGTGTGAACGTTGGTGTCAACGGACCTATCACCGTTACGGTAACGAATAGCCTTGGTTGTACTGGTACTTCAGCACCGATCAACGTGACTGTCTTGGCTGTGCCAACAACTACAATCACTGCTTCTGGTCCAACAACATTCTGTGAAGGTGGTTCAGTGACTTTAACTGCTGGTGGCGCAAATACCTATATTTGGGCAAACAACAGTACTGCACTTACTCAAACAATCACAACACCAGGTACTTATGTGGTGACAGGTTATGCAGCAAACGGCTGTCCAGACCTTGCTGAAATTACTGTGACTGTTAATGAGTCGCCATCTGCTGACCTCGTTACAGACGGCAATAGCAGCTTGTGTCCGGGAGAAAGCTTGACAATCTCTGCACAACCAGGAAACACCTACAATTGGACTTCAGGTTCAAATGCACAAGAAATCACCGTGAGTGCACCAGGTACTTACAGCTGTGTATTGACTAGCTTGAACGGTTGTACAACTACTTCAGAGCAAGTTGTGGTAACTGCAGCGCAACCAACTTCAACTACCTTGAATGTTACAGCGCTTGAAAACTACGTCTTGAATGAAATCATCTACACGCAGTCTGGCACCTACACGCAAGTCTTGACTAACGCAGCAGGTTGTGATTCTACAATCACCCTCAACCTGACGCTCACTGTTGGTCTAGACGAGAACGGTTTTGTTAGCTTCTCAGTTCAACCAAACCCAACTGACGCCATCTTTACATTGAAGGCTTCAGAAGCGTTGTACAGCAACTACGTGATCCAAGATGCACAAGGCAAGGTGGTAGCAACAGGTACACTAAGCGGTACTTCAACTACGATCAATATTGACCAAGTAGCACGCGGTATATACTTCTTGAAAGTAGCCGAAGCTTCAGAAGCAATACGCATCGTCAAAAACTAACAACTCACCAAACTGGCCTCGCGCCAATCAAAAGCCCCGAGCGTTGCTCGGGGCTTTTTTAATACCTTCAAATATGCGTTGTTCACTACTTCTTTTTGCAAGCCTTGGTCTGAAAATTGTTCTAGCCCAATCAACTTTTCCATACGATCGTTTTTCACATTGGCAAAGCGTAAATTCCTCTGTACTTCCAGACTCATGTTATCAAATTCTTGACCTCGCAGTACTCAATTTGGATCCGACAGGCCAACAAGATTGTTCAGCTCCAATCAATGCCTTATTACAACAATTTTCAAACGATACGGTTAGAATTCACTTTCCAGAAGGTACATTTTTGTTCACCCAGTCCCTAATATTGAAGTCGTTACTCATCATAGAAGGGGAAGGGCCTGACCTCACTCATTTTCAATTCAACTTAGGCGGATCACAAAGTGCAATTCTAGCCAGCGGTACGCTCTCCAACAATCAGCCAGCTATTGTTTTGCCACCACTTGATAATGACAGCTTTCTTATATGTCCAGCTCATGATTTTCAGCCCAAAGATTGGCTTAGTTTGAAATGTCAAGATGGTGCACTCGTGACTTCTTCATGGGCGCTTGGTACTGTAGGGCAGTTACTCCAGGTTCAGGCAGTGGCAGGCGATACACTTTTTTTAACTTCTAAAATCCGTAGATCATATGTCAATGAATTGTCCTGTACGGTGCAGAGAATTATCCCGAAGGAGCATATTCAATTGAGGTGTTTTTCAATAGAGCGAATCGATGATACAGCACCAGAGCAAAGTAGTTCTATAGAATTTAATTTTGTCGTTAATTCACAAATCAGCGCGCTTTTTTCTAGATACTGTACTTTTGCGCATATTGCTTTAAATAGTTGCTCCAAAATTTTGGTTCATAAAAATTACCTCACTGAGGCTTTTGATTACGGTGGAGGTGGGCGCGCCTATGGTGTTGTGCTGCAGTCTAGTACCGGTGATTGTCGTATCGAAGACAATATTTTTAAGCACTTGCGTCACGCCATCTTGCTTCAGTCTGGCGCAAATGGTAATGTTGCCGCATTCAATTTTAGTACAGATGCGTATTGGATAAATTCAAGTCCTTTGTTGGGCTCAAACAGCGCTGGTGATTTAGTACTTCATGGCAATTATGTTTACGCCAATTTGTTTGAGCAAAATGTAGTCAACAATATCGTGATCGATAATTCTCACGGTGCAAATGGACCTGATAACCTATTTTATCGCAATCGAGCTCTTTTGTACGGTATATTTTTTAGTGATCAAAGTTCTCCAAATCAACTTTTTATTGGCAATGAGGTAACAAATACGGCTTTTCCATATAGTTTGGTTAATTACAACTTGCAGGGAATTGGTCATTTTGAATTTGCCAATAATAACAAGGGTACTATTGTTCCAGCAGGTACCTCTCTTCAAACAGACACCTCATTTGCCTACGCTTTTTGCCCTGATTTTGTACCTCAATCCATGTGGTTGAAAATTGGGGAGCAACCCGTAATTTCATATCCAATTCCTGCACAGAGCAGGTATGAGACCCAAAGTTATTTTTCAAGTTCATGTGGAAATACCGATGCTGGATCAACTGAAAATACCCTCACTTCATGTGTTTACCCAAATCCGACACAAGATTTAGTCACCTTTTCATTTTCCAAACCTTTCTTTGGAAAAATGAATATCTATTCCATTGACGGGAAATTAATGCGAATTGAAAATATCAATTCAAAGATTTTTACTATTTCCTTGAGTTCCTTTCCAAGCGGACTTTATTTGTGGCAAATAGAGGGCTTGAGAAATGCGTGTAAAATAATCGTACGTTAGTCGTTCAATTCATAAACGGGCAAACGCATAAATGTTTGCTCAAAATATGGACTGCGTTGATAAATATAAAAAAGCTGATCCCATTCACTTTGTGCAAATTTGATATCGAGTGCTTTTTTTTCTTCATAGGATTTTTTGAGTTCTGGATTCTTAGAGAGCAGGTCTTCGATCTGCGCTTTAAAAACGTATGCAGAGAAATACTCTTTTTGTTGCAAATAGGAATCGAAAAAATTCCAAGTAAAATAGCTGTCCTCGGCTTTTGCTTGCAGTACCGCGTGAATAAAATAAGCGCGTTCTTGCTGAGCCGGTATCAGGATATCTCCTGGCTTCAGTAAAATGGCTTGTTCGGAGCTGGCTATTTCGATTTCGCTGAGTTTGAAATGGCCTTCATAAGGTCGGGTAGGGGCCTTGTAACTCTTGACAAATTGACAAGTGACTGTTTTGGTTTCAAATGAATCAAGGGTCTGAAACTCCACGCCGTTGGCTTTCAAGCTGGCAATCACTTTTGTTTCTTGTCCGCCGACGATATAATACTTGGGAACAGCAATGGAGTCTTGTGAAATATAAAAGTGGTAGTAAGGGATGTATTTTTCATAAGGTTGCTTGCGGTCGTATTCTAATTGTGCGAGCCCAGTGATGGGATGTATCGGATACACAGCTTTGTACCCCTTGAAGCGGATGCTGTCTTTTACTTGTTCGTTCATCTGATAATTGAAGCGAAAATATGTTTGTGCTTGGCTCCATTGGATGGCTTCTTTTCGCGCGATTTCAATGCGTTCTGCATTGCCAATTGCATAAGCAATAGTGGCATTCATAAATTGTAATGTGGCCTTAACGCGCTCTGGAAAAGGTTTGAGCATGTGCGTTTCCACCGTAAATGACAAAGAATGAAACAAGCTGGCATAACCCATCGCATAACGTGGCAGGTCATTGAAAGCGACGATACCTTCTTCGGGTGTTTCGCCCTTTAATTCGACGTACGGGAATAATTCAAAGTTTCCTATTTGGCAATAATCTTTGATTGTAGGTATGCAATGCGCGTAGGTCAAAGCTTGCATACTCGGAGCAAGTCGCTCTTTCATCGAGCTGATATATGTCAGCGTATAAGGATAGTCGGCGCCATTTGATACGTGGTTATCTATGAAAATGTCTGGGTCGAGTGCTTGAAAAATTTTGACAAAGGTGTAGGTATTGACGGCATCCATCTTGGTGAAGTCTCGGTTGAGGTCTAGGTTTTTTGTGGAACCTCTGAAACCATATTCCTCTGGGCCGTTTTGATTGGCGCGGCTCGTAGAAGAGCGGTTGTACATACCACCCACATTGTAGGCTGGAATAAAAGCAATTACTGGTAAATCACCGCCATCATGACTCTTTAGAGGTTTGCCTGCGCGAATCCATTGATCGAGCCAGATCAGGCAAGCATTGATGCCATCGGGTTCGCCGGGGTGAATGGCATTATTGATCAGGATAGTTGTGGATTGACGCGCTTTTTCAAAAGTTTCGCTGGAATCTCTATGACCGTTGACTACACATAAGTAAATGGGTTGGCCGTAGTCGGATGGGCCCATGTTGTAGAGTTTGACCTCTTTGTGCGAGCGGTCTAGTTGCTGAAGGTGTGCAATGAGCTCTTCATAGGTGGGAGAGGTGTTGCCGAGCCAGTTTTGCTGCGCAAATAGGCTGTTTGTTGCACAAAGTGCAAGTGAAATAACAAGTTTTTTCATGAGGCTAAAATACGAATTTGCATTTAGCCTTTGAAACGGCTAGAAGGAGGGGCAGCTAATGCGTCTGAAGTCGCGGACTGGTTTTTTACATTTCAGGTTGATGCCAAGCGAGACTTCATGAGAGCCACCACTGACGCCATTGCCGAGCTGAGAAACCGTTAGGTCATAGCTGTATCCAATTCTGTATTTGTCTGTATTGATGCCAACAGTCAGGATGAAGGCATCTTTGTTGCGGTACCAAGCTCCAATTGTAAAGCTTTCATATTTTAAATAAGCGCCAACATTGAGTTGCTGAAATCCGTTTTGGTTTTGGTAAATGATATTGGGAGATAAAAAAGTGGTGCTCGAATAGCGCCCGCGCTGCCCGAGTTTGATGTTTGCACCAATGTGCCCCGTGATTTTGATTGGGAGCTTGGATTGGCCTAAAATCATAGATTCATCAGGTCTGTTGAGGTGATGAAACGCTGCGCCAAAATAAAAATTCTTGCTAAAGCCCACAATGCCTGCAGATACATCAAAAAAGCCACGGCGTCCGTTACCTCGAGGAACGTCTCCAGTTTGGTAAATAAAACCACGGCGTGGGTCAATCATGTCGCCAAAGGTGAGCTTGCTCCAGTCAAGGTATTTTTGATAGTAAGCGGCTTGTGCACCAAACATGAGCCTAAATTTGCGATTGACTTTCAGGTAGTTGGAGTAACTCGCCCCGAGCATGGATGTTTGTATCGTTCCTTGGCCTTGCACATCGTGCAGAGCAATCAGCCCAACGCCTCCCGATATATTCTTAAAATAGCTGTCATAGGCTGCAGCATAGGTAACATAATTACCCGTTAGTTGTGGCCATTGGTTGCGGTAATTG
>RDZL01000009.1 GCA_004295165.1 Flavobacteriia bacterium | reverse complement strand
CATTAGCTCGCCAACCGAACTCAAAGCCGATTTATTTTCAAAATCTGGAACGGGTGACATCGGTGTTCCTGTCAATATTTACGGTTCCGAAGAGCCAACAACCGAAAATGGCGGAAACGTCTATGCAGGTATTGTTGCCTACAAACCTGGTAAACTCGCAGGTGAACGCTCTTACATCACCATTCAACTGATGCAAGGTAAAGAGCCCGTCACGCTTAAAAAGGGCCTTACTTATTGTATTGAATATTCGGTTTCACTAAGTGAGTCGTCTAAATTTGCTTGCAACAACCTTGGAGCTTATCTTTCTAAAGATGCGCCAGGTAACGGCGAGGCCGGAGCCATTTACATGGCAGGTGACCACGTCATGAAAGCCCAAGTCAATAAAGTATACAATGGCTTCTTCGGTTGGGAGAAAGTATGCAATACCTATACAGCTAAAGGTGATGAAAAATACATCACCATTGGAAACTTCGACCTCAATGACAAAACACAATTTCAAGCGGTCAAGAAACCAAAAGACGCAGAGGCAGATCCGTTAACACACGCCTATTACTACATCGACAACATCATCGTTCGTTTGGTAGATAGCCCTACGGAGTGTGCTTGCTTCAATGCAAAGCCACCAAAAATTGAAGATAACTTCTCCACTTTGGTTTTTGACAAAACGCCAGAAATCAACGACAAAATGAACACAGAAAAGAAGATTGCTGCGCAAACCATTTATTTCCGTGCGGGTAAAACTTCCTTAACAGAAAATGCCCGTGTTAACCTCGATTTCATCATTGCTCAAATGAACGCCAATCCAGCCATGATCTTAGAAGTAGAAGGTCACAACGATGGTCTTGAAATCAAAGCAGGAGCCGAAAACGAAGATTACCTCGACATGGACCGCAAGCGCGTTGCAGCGGCAGTGAAGTACCTTACCAACAACGGTATTACTGAAGAGCGCATCGTGAAGGCTTACAAGTCAGATACCATGCCAAGTGCAGAAATCAGTGAAGACGACGACCAAGAAGTCAAAGACGCTAAGAACCGCAGGGTTGAATTCAGAGTCAAACTCTAAAAAAGAATAGAGCGACCAAGCTCAATAGTATAGTACAAAAAAACCGCAGGTTCTCCTGCGGTTTTTTTTTGTGTTCAGATTTCTTGAAAAATCAACTTAAAGTTTTCAAGAAAGGGTAAAGTCTTTGGGTTGGGAGGCCCATGACGTTGGTATACGAACCGCGTATTTCTACGACGCCGATATGTCCAATCCAGTCCTGAATGCCGTAAGAACCCGCTTTGTCCATTGCTTGGTGCTCTTCCACATAATGTAGGATATCTGCCAACTTGAGTTCTTGGAAGCGTACGGTAGTGCAATCTACGAGCTGATGTTCTCCTTGCTCATCTTTAATCACGACCCCGGTATACACTTCATGGCTTTGACCCGATAATTTTTGAATCATTTCAATAGCAGCAGCCTTGCTCGTTGGTTTGCCTAAAACTTCACCGTTTAGGTAAACGATGGTATCTGCACAGATGAGTCTTTCTCCCTGTGAGAGTTGTGGCCATATGGCCGCAATTTTCTTTCTACAAATAGACAATACTAATTCTTCAGGGCCTAAAGAAGGGTCAAAAGATTCGTCTGCATCGGCAGTGAGAACCCGAAAATCAAATCCGAGTTCGGTTAACAATGCTTTTCTTCTTGGCGAAGCGGATCCGAGTACTAGTTTCATTTTAAAAATATAGACAAGTCAGACCTAAAATCAAGGCAATGGTGGGCAGCCAACGCAAATACTTGGTGAGTATATTGGGAGCAAGAAAATACGCTGTAATACCCAGTAAAAATAAACCCTCGAGCAGACTCAAAATAGCAGTGGTATACAAACTTGGTAGCGAAAAATCTGAAATCAGTTTGAGAATCAGATAAAATACAGCGGGAAGTTGGAGAATCAAGAGCGCTAAGAGTGTCGCTTTTTGCGTGCCAATTTGACGCGGAATGGTATGTGCATCGATAAGGCTATCTCCAGGGATATCGTGGATGTCTTTGATGATTTCTCTGCTCAGGTTGATGAAAAATGCGCAGATTGCTACAAAATAAATGAAGCGGTAATCCAAAAAAGTAGACCAAGTTGCTTCTTGATAAGAGGAGAAGTGATCGTGGCGTTCATTGAGCACCTGAAAAAACCAGCTCGATAAAAACAAGACCAACCCCGGTAAGGCGGCGAGTACAACGATTCCCAAGACCAATTTGCGTTTCCAATAGGCGCTGTAAAACCAAAGTAAATTGATGCTCAATAAATGCACAAATACAAAAAGAAGTGTGTCGTAGTGCCAAGACAGGATAACAGCCATCAAGAAACCAAGGATATTCAAGATCCAGTTGGCTAAGATAGCCCAGCGTTTGGCCATGTATTTGGTGAGGACAAGCGCATCTGGTTTGTTGATGCGGTCTGCCTTGAGGTCAAAGTAGTCATTGATGATGTGTCCGGCAGCGGCAATAATCAGGGTAGAACAGATCAACAACCCATAATGGAACGGATGAAAGTCAATAACCACAAAAGGATTTTGCTTGTGTAGAAAATAGGCTACGCCAAGCATGGCAAATAAGATGGCCAGGAGGTTTTTGACGCGAATGAGTCTTAAGAATGGGATCATGGTACTATTTTATAACAGGTTCTGCGGTTTTTCTGGTGTGCCGCTTCTATTTGAGCCGCTTCGCTTAAATTGGCTATTGCAGCGTTGCTGAAGATAGGTTGGGTGGAGCCAAAGCCTTTGTATGTGAGTCGGCTAGCGGCGATGCCTTCTTGTATTAAGAATTCATAAACTGCTTTAGCGCGCGCTTCTGACAAAAGAAGGTTCTTTGCGGCATCGCCTCTACTATCTGTGTGGCCTTGGATTTCAATTTTGAGTTGTGGGTTTTTGAGCAAGTATTTGCTGAGGTTGAGTAATTCTATTTTTGATTCTGGCCTGAGGGTAGCTTTACCGAGGTCAAAAAAGACGTTATTGAGGACGTTTTCTGCCGTAGAGCTCAGCGGATTGAGCGGCATGTCGAGCAGGTAACTTTTTGCGCCCGCCAGGTTAGTCAAATCAAAATTGAGTGAAAAAGGATGGTAACCCGGATGGTTGACGAGCACGGCATAACTCTGATTGACGGGCAAAGGCAGTGTAATTTTTCCGTCAAAAGCATCGGCCATACCGTCGAAGACTTTTTGCCCTGAAGAAAGGTCTGTGAGCTCAATATGTGCCGCGAGTCTTTTGTTGCTAGCGGCATCAAAAGCAGTGCCTTCAAAGTAAAATGTTTGTACGGCTTGTAGTTCTGTGGGGAGTTCAAAAGTGTATATATCAAGTGCACCATAACCACCTTGTCGGTCTGATGCGAAAAAGGCGATGTCTCCTTGTGCAGAAACGAGCAAGGAATTTTCATCGAAGCGCGTATTAATGGGATAGCCAAGGTTGACGGGTTTGCCCCAATTACCTTTGGTATCTTTTTTACTCATAAACAAGTCCGAGCCGCCAAGGCCGATGTGTCCGCGAGAAGCAAAGTAAAGAGTAGTGCCATCGGGATGAATTTGCACAGATTCTTCGTTAGACGGCGTATTGATGACATTAGGCAGTCTTTGAGCTTCAGACCATGTTCCGTTTTCAAGCAGAGACGCTACGTAAATATCGCTATTGGCTCGGCCTTCTCTGGTCCTTACTGCACGAATAAAGTAAAGTGTCTGACCATCTGCACTCAAAGAAGGTTGAGTCTCCCAATTGGCTGTATTGACACTTCCAGGTAAATTGACCGGAGTAGTCCAGCGGCCATTGATTTTTTGGGTGATGAAAAGGTCGCAAGAACCTTTTCCGGTGCGGTTGTCTCCGTAATTCGTGCCGGATGGATCAGTACAAGCCACAAAAATGATGGTTTTGCCATCACCGGATATTGTAGGGGCACCTTCGTTCCAAGAGGTGTTGATATTGCGCGGCATAGGGCTAGAAAGCGCCCATTGTGATGAATGAGCATTCCAATTGGAAATATAGAAATCTTCTTGTTCATCTTGGGCACCCATTTCGTTGACATGTGGTAATCTTCTGGTAAAGAGTAAGTTTTGACCATCAACAGTTAAAGTAGGATAATATTCGGGGTAGGGCGTATTGATGCCTTCGCCGACATTGCGTGGTTCAAAGGCTCTGGGATTATTGATGGCTGCGATAGCAAATTCCGCACTGGCTTTGATTTGATAAGCTTGCGCTTGGAATTTTTCGTTGGCATTCGGATTTCTTAAATAGATATCGATGGTTTGCAAAGCCTCTTTGTAGTTACCAATGGTAAGTTGGCAGATAGCTAGAAAAAAATGGGTGTTGCCACTGATGCTGTGGGTGGGGTCTATTTCTAAAGCTTTTTGATAAGCGCTTGCTGCATCGGCGTATTTTCGTTGGTATTCTAAAAATTCAGCTTTCAGTAAGTAGGCCTCCCAAAAGTTGGGATCTTTGACAAGCGCGGCATTCAACAGCTGTATACCTTGCTCATAGTTGGGCGCACCTGTATGCGGATTGCGTTGTTCTGTAGGTGCTTTTTGCGCTGCTTCAAAGAGCTTGATGGCTTTTTTACTCGTACTCGAGTAGGGGAATTGTGCAAAAACCGTCTGAAGAGCAAAGAAGAAAATGAAGAGCAATAACTGTTTAAACCTCATGGAATCTGCATGTATTTATGCGTCTGTAACGAGATTTTCCACTTTTTGTTGCGTTTAATGTAGTCGATAATGAGGGGCAGAAAGCGATCTTGCTTTTCCCATTCGGTTTGGAGGTAGAGTACACAAGATGCCGATACCTTAGCGGCATGTTGTTCTGCCCATTCGAAATCTGAAGGGTGCGAGATAACCACTTTGAGTTCTTGGGCCAGCGTGTAGGCTTCGGCAATAGGGGCCTTGAATTTTTTTGGCGAGAAACAATACCAATCGATTTGCCCTTGGAGAGGGTGTACTCCGGCAGTTTCGATGGCAATTTCGTAGCCTTTGGAATGGAGGGCGCTTGTGAGTTCAGAGAGGTTGTGCATTGTGGGTTCACCACCCGTAATGACTACAAAATCAGTAGGTGTTTGCCCAACGGCCGCAACGATGTCTTCGATACTGAGGTATTGATTGGGAGAGATGTCCCAACTTTCTTTGACATCGCACCACACGCAGCCCACATCACAACCTGCTAAACGGATGAAATAGGCTGCTCTTCCGCTGTGACTTCCTTCCCCTTGAAGGGTATAGAAGTGTTCCATGACGGGCAAAGTTGGCTTTAGTATCATTTGGTAAAGTTACCTAAAATGTTAAATTTGTTGTAAACCATTCCTATGAAAGCACACTTCCTATCCGTAATCTTACTGACTACAACCCTACAGGCACAACAAATTGGCAATGCCGGTTTCGAAAACTGGGACAACTTAGGCTCCAATCAAGAAGAGCCAACTAATTGGTCATCATTCAAGACGGCAACAGGTAGTTTTGCGGCGTTTGCATCCAAACAAGTCGAGCGCTCAACAAATGTAAGACCGGGCGCTACGGGTAGTTATTGTGCCAGGATCTGGTCCAAAAGTACGTTGGGAATAATGGCTAACGGTGTCTTGACAACAGGTCGCATGAATATGGGAAGTTCTAACTTGAGTAGTCCAGATAACTACAATTATTCGGTATTAAACGATGCCGCTTTCTCTGAATCGCTCACACAAGCGCCTGATTCCATCGTTTTTTGGGCACGTTACACTGCAGCTCCAAGTGAAAAAGCTGGTATTCATGCCATCA
>RDZL01000008.1 GCA_004295165.1 Flavobacteriia bacterium | reverse complement strand
AAACCGGCCAAACGAGATAAATCTACGGCCGCTTCGGTGTGTCCGGCACGGCGCAATACGCCGCCTTTTCGCGCGCGCAATGGGAAGATATGCCCTGGCTTACCAAGTTCTTCTGGTCTGATAGCGGGGTCGATCATGGCCAAAATGGTTTTGGAGCGATCGCTCGCAGAAATACCGGTGGTGCAACCATGTCCAATGAGGTCAACGCTAATGGTAAAAGGCGTTTCATAGGCAGCAGAGTTATTGCGCACCATGAGTTCCAAACCGAGTTGATCACAGCGCTCTTCGCTAATTGGCGCGCAAATCAGGCCGCGCCCGTGCGTTGCCATGAAGTTGATGAGCTCAGGTGTTGCATTTCTGGCAGCGGTTAAAAAATCGCCTTCGTTTTCGCGGTCTTCGTCGTCTACAACAATGACTACGCGTCCTTGTTGGATTTCGAGAATAGCTTCTTCTATTGTATGGAGTGTTTGAGACATAGGTTGGTTTGCTTACGCATTAGGTATTTGGGAGAGACTTGCAAGAAGGTATGACCAGAATTTTTGAACAGATGAAATTTGAACGCATTCGTCTGGGGAGTGGGCAGCGCGGATGTTCGGGCCAAATGAAATCATGTCCACACCAGGGAGTTTTTCGCTCAGTAAGCCGCATTCCAAGCCGGCATGACACGCTTTTACCTTTGGCTCTTCGCCGTAAAGTTCGATGTAAAGCGCACGCATTTTTGCGAGAATTGGAGACTGCGCATTTGGTTTCCAACCAGGGTAGTCGCCGCTTTGCTCAACGGTTGCACCCATGTTTTCAAAAGCGCAGCGCAGTGCCATGCTCACTTCTGTTTTGGTACTTTCTACCGAACTGCGTTGGAGTGATTGGGTGGAGAACAGACCTTTATCGATGATGACGCGCGCCAAAGAAGAGGATGCTTCTACAAGACCTGCGATGTCTGGGCTCATGCGGTAAACACCGTTGTGAACGCTGCAAAGTGTCGCAACAATGCGCTTGAAATCTGTTGCAGAAACGGCATTTAGATCGCTTTGGGTAGCGCTAGATGCGATTTTGAAATGCGGTTCAATGAGGTGGTATTCTGCTCGAATAGTTTGCTCAAATGCAGCAATTGCTTCTTGCACTTTAGCTGCATTTGGAACGGCTATAATTGCACTAGCTTCTCGCGGAATGGCATTGCGCAGGCTACCGCCATCAAAATAAAGCAATTGAATGGTTTGGCTTTGTTGGAGTTCCCATAATAAACGCGCCATCCATTTGTTGGCATTGCCGCGCCCTTTATCGATGTCCATGCCGGAATGTCCGCCGAGTAGGCCTGAAATATTGATTTGCAGTGTTTCAAAACCACTTTGTATCGCTTCTTGCGTATAATTGTAAGACGTATTGGTGTCAATGCCACCAGCACAACCTACAGAAAGTTCGTCGTCGTCTTCGGTGTCGAGGTTCAATAGGATGGTGCCGCTCAAAAGACTGGCATCCATTTCTTTGGCGCCGGTCATGCCGGTTTCTTCGTCAATGGTGAAAAAAGCTTCTAATGCAGGATGAGCAATAGTTGTACTGGCTAAAAGTGCCATGATGGCCGCAACACCAATGCCATTGTCGGCGCCAAGCGTTGTTCCTTTGGCACGGATCCAGTCGCCGTCTTGAAACATTTCGATGCCTTGCTGATCAAAGTCAAAAACGGTTTGGGCATTTTTTTGGTGCACCATGTCGAGGTGGCTCTGTAAAATGACGGTCTGACGCGCTTCCATGCCAACAGTTGCAGGCTTTTTGATAATGACGTTACCAATGCGATCAACTGAAGTTTCGAGGCCAAGCGTTTCTCCAAAGGCTTTCATGAAGGCAATGACGCGTTGCTCTTTTTTAGAGGGGCGTGGGACGGCGTTGAGTGCAGCGAAATGCTGCCACAGTGCTGTTGGTTCTATTTTGCTGAAATCCATGGTTACGGAAATTTAGGATATTGTTGGAAATTAGGATCGCGTTTTTCTAAAAAGGCGTGCTTGCCTTCTTGCGCTTCTTCTGTGAGATAGTAGAGTAGGGTGGCGTCGCCGGCAAGTTCCATAAGGCCGTGTTGCCCGTCGAGCTCGGCGTTCATAGCGCGCTTGATCATTCGGATCGCGAGCGGACTCCTCATCATGATGGTCTTGGACCATTCCACAACGGTATCTTCGAGCTGATCAAATGGCACAACTTTGTTGACCATACCCATTTTTTCAGCTTCTTCAGCGGTATATTGGTTGCATAAAAACCAGATTTCACGGGCTTTCTTTTGACCTACGTGGCGGGCCAGATAGGAGGAGCCAAAGCCGCCATCAAAGCTACCTACTTTAGGGCCGGTCTGACCAAATCGGGCATTTTCAGACGCAATTGTGAGATCGCAAACAACGTGCAGTACGTGGCCTCCGCCAATTGCATATCCGTTGACCATTGCAATAACTGGTTTAGGCAGCGAGCGGATGGCTTTGTGTAAATCGAGTACATTGAGACGCGGTACGCCGTTTTCAGAAATATAACCGCCAACGCCTTTAACGTTTTGGTCTCCGCCAGAACAAAAGGCTTTGTCGCCGGTGCCCGTCAGCACAACCACATTGATGTCAGGACGTTCTCGACAGATATCCATGGCGTCGAGCATTTCAAAGTTGGTCTCTGGTCTGAACGCATTGTATACTTGCGGACGGTTGATGGTGATTTTTGCAATCCCCTCAAAGAATTCAAATTTGATGTCTTGGTAGTTTTTGATGCTTTGCCAATTTCTTTGCGACATGATGTGATTTTTATTTATGCTACAAAGATAGAACATCCCAAAGGACCTAAAGGTTTATTTGCCCAGAATTTCTATCCGATCCGCAAAGAAGTCATGCTCAAGCTACCTGCCAATAGCTCGTCATTAAAAATTTGAATTTCTTCTGAAGCGCCACATAGCCCTAGTGTATACAAGAGCGGAATAAAGTGGTCGGTGCTTGGAACTGCAAGTTGCAGGGCCTTCGGAGCAGTTTCTAGATTGAATAAGGCATTGAATTGGCGCGCTTGAATTTTTTCATTGACAAATGCACGGCTTTCGTGCGCCCAATCGTAGCCGTAACCAACGGTATTGATTTTGCTGAAATCAACAGCGCGCAAGTTGTGAACGATGTTGCCAGATCCAATAATAAGTACACCTCGTTGTCTGAGTTTTTGAAGTAAAGTAGCTAATTCAAAATGTTGCTTCAAAGGCAATTGATAATCGATGGAGAGTTGTACTACAGGGATTTGAGCCGAAGGATAGAGGTGTTTGAGTACCGTCCAGGTGCCGTGGTCTAGGCCCCATTCGTGGTCTTCGTGAACGGTGCCTTCTGCAAAAAGCGATTGAATGGTCTTGGCCAATTCAGGCGAGCCCGGCGCAGGATATTGCTGCTCGAACAACGCTTGTGGAAAACCGCCAAAGTCATGGATAGTGCGCGGGTTTTGCATGGCTGTGACGGCTGTACCACGCGTGAGCCAATGTGCCGACACGACTAAAATTGCCTGAATTTCGGGGAGTTCCGAAGCAATTTTTCTAAAGCCGCTTACAAATTGATTTTCTTCAATGGCATTCATCGGAGAGCCATGGCCAATAAAAAGTGCTGGTGTGAGATCGGTTTTTTGGAGGCTAGACCCCCAATTGGAAAGGTGTTGTAGAGGGCTCATGCTAAATCCTAAAGTGCTCATTGTCAGTAAAGAAGTGAAATCTCGGCGTTTCATATGACAAATATAAGCGCTTCCTGAGATCCTGCCCTTGATATAAGTTAAGGATTCCGATGCAACTTTTTTTTAAAGCTGTCCGTCAAACTACTGAAGCCAATTTGGGCAACTCATCTTACTTTAGCGTCATGAAACACCATTACTTGTATTAATCCTAAACCAGAGCCTTGGCTCACTAAAATGCAAGTCGTATGAGTAATTATTTGGGTGCCCGCATTCGCGTGGCTTTTATAGAATCTGATGTAATTTTTAGAACTGGTTTGCGAGCGCTTTTGGAGCCTCGCAACGATTTTGAATGGGTGGGCGAGTCGGCAAGTTTAAGCGATTTTCGCGCTCGTTATACAGGGGTTGGCATCCAGGTCATCATGATAGACGCCGAACTTTTACAAGAGCTCGACAAAGTGTATATCAACTTTTGGATGTCTGCTTGGCCCAATGCCAAGTTTTTACTGCTCGTTCCCAATTTCAAGTCGGCACTCATTCCACTTTATATCAAGTGGGGTTTTCATGGTGTGGTCAATAAATGGAACATGCAAGAAGAGGCAGTTGCCGCGTTTCGACAAGTTTTTTTTCAGCAGTCTTATGTGCATCCCAATTCAAAGCGGATGCTCGATGCTGAGCGCCACACCATCAGAACACTAGAGCGCATCACCGCCCGAGAAATTGACGTCATTCGCGGCATTTGTCAGGAGAAAACTTGTCGAGAAATTGCCCACGATCTTCAGATTTCGCCGCGCACGGTGGAAACACACAAAATGCGCATCATTGAAAAGCTAGATGTGCGCAATACTGCGGGCATCATTGTTCATGCCGTGCGCTTAGGGATCATTCCTTAGCGCACTTCAATTTCATCGATAAACATCCACGGAACATTCCCCGCTCCTGGGTTTCCTGAAGGAATGCGCCCGACACCATACAAGACAACATGAATCGTTTTGGTTTTGTCTTTTATTCCATCGATGATAATCGTTTCATCCTTTGTGTATCCGTCCGCAATGCCATTACCGACGCCTGTTTTGGCAAAAGAAATGTTATATGTTTGCGCTGCCCAAATCCAGCTGTTGGGGTCGTGA
Source organism: Flavobacteriia bacterium (assembly GCA_004295165.1). Lineage (GTDB taxonomy): Bacteria > Bacteroidota > Bacteroidia > Flavobacteriales_D > Crocinitomicaceae > UBA952. Next base: position 998 of record RDZL01000008.1, on the reverse strand, counting down.
AGGGTGTGAATGCGCAATTCTTTTACCTTGATTGGTTTGTCAAATTCAATATCGAAAGAAACGCTATCGCTGTCAAAGCCTAACCATTCGTTTCCTTTCCATGGGCGTGCGGCCAATTGGCCGTCTACAATAGTGAGGTCGCCGTTGTCGTATTTTGGACTGGGTTTGGTCATAAAATGAACTTTCGCCCCAAGTGCTTTGTGGGCAATGATATTCATTTCTTTGGAAGGTAAGTTTGGGCCTTGGTCTACTTTTATTTGAACAGTTTTGGTTTTGCTTTTAGCTGTATTGATCTGCGCAATAATTTCTGGATAAGCAATGATTCCTTTTGCCGCCGTTTTCTGAATGACGATACCCCCATTTTCAGATCTGGAAGTTTGCAAGTTGGGTTTCAAGCAGCTTTTAGAGAAATTCACCTTTTGTGTTTCTAAGAAAGGAAAGTGGTTGTTTGTCAAGACCGAAAAGAAATTTTCATAAGACGTTGGCGTCTCGGACCAGAGTGCGGTGCTCAAGGCAATTGCTCTAGGGTAGGCCATGTATTCCAATTGCGCCATATTCGGGATGTATTCTGTCCAGAGGTTGCCCTGAGCTCCTAATACGTAAGCAGCTGAAGCGACATCCATGTCGGGTGGAATCGGGTTAAATGACAGGACTTTTTCAAGCGAAGTAAAGCCGCCAATAGCCAGCGGTTCTTCTGCGCCACGACCTTGGTAGTGGTCAAAATAGCAGTGTGATCCAGGGCACATGACCACGTAATGACTTTGCGCGGCGGCGGCTTTTCCGCCCTCGTAGCCGCGCCACGACATCACGGTGGCGTTTGGCGAAAGCCCGCCTTCTAAGATTTCATCCCAACCAATGAGCTTTTTGCCATTTTGCGTCAAATAGGTATCCATGCGGCCAATGAAATAGCTCTGAAGCTCATGTTCGTCGTGAAGTCCGTTTGCACTCATGACCGCCTGACACTTCGAGCAGGCTTCCCACCGGGTTTTCGGCGCTTC
>RDZL01000007.1 GCA_004295165.1 Flavobacteriia bacterium | reverse complement strand
ATGGCTTCTAGGTTACCGCCGATTTCGCCAATCATGACAATGCCTTCTGTCTCAGGGTCGTTCATGAGGAGTTCTACTGCTTCACGGGTAGTGGTACCAATAATTGGGTCGCCACCGATGCCGATTGCTGTAGTGATGCCCATTCCTGCTTTGGCAACTTGGTCTGCCGCTTCATAAGTAAGGGTACCTGATTTGGAAACAATTCCAATTTTACCTTTTTTGAAAACAAAACCTGGCATGATTCCTACTTTGGCTTCGCCAGCAGTAATGACGCCTGGGCAGTTTGGTCCGATGAGTCTTGTTTCGAAAGCTTTGATGTATTCTTTTGCCTTGACCATGTCATTGACAGGGATGCCTTCTGTGATGCAAACAATCACTTTGATACCTGCTTCTGCAGCTTCCATAATGGCGTCGGCAGCAAAGGCTGGCGGTACAAAAATGATAGAGGTATCGGCTTGTGTTTGAGCAACAGCGTCTGAAACGGTATTGAAAACCGGGCGATCTAAGTGGCTAGACCCGCCTTTTCCTGGGGTAACACCACCAACCACGTTTGTGCCAAATTCGATCATTTGGGTGGCGTGAAAGGTACCTTCGCTACCTGTAAAACCTTGAACAATTACTCTGGAGTTTTTATTTACCAATACACTCATAATATCACTTTTTTTTGCGAGTCAAAATTAAACATTTATTTGGCATCAATTACCTTCATTTTAAAATAGAGGATTTTATCTTTTCCGATGCGATCGGTTCCGCTCTGGCCATAAGCGAGTTGAGGTGGCGCAATACAGCGCAATTGACTCCCGACGGGCAAACCATACAGGGCCTCTCTCCAACCTTTGATGAGTCCGTTGAGAGGTAGGCCAACTGCCTGATCCTGAACTTCAATGATTTTTCCAGATAGCAATTTAAGCGTGTAACTGACCCAAACGCTGTCTTGAATTTGAATGGCTCTACCTGTACCTAGGGAATCTATTTTGAGGTAAAGACCACTGCCGGTAGGTTTGAGATTTAATTTGTATTTCTTGTTGTAGGCTTGGATCTGTGTTTCAAATTTGCTGAGCTCGTTTTTTGAATAGCCACAAGCGCTGAGCAGCGCAATCAAACTTAAAATGAGTAGCAGCGGCTTCATATTTTTTCTAAAACAGCTAAATAATGTTCTTCTACCGAATAAGCCCTGCGACATTTGAAGCCACAGTCGGTGGCGTGTTGGTGGAGGGTGTCGTAGTCTACGTAGAGCCATTCAAATTCAGGGCCACTCACTTTTTTGTACTGCATTTGGAATTTAAAGTTGCCGTAATAGGCAGAATTGAGGTCGAGCCAATAACCACCGTCTTCGTCTTCGTAGAGATATTTCACGTCTGTAGAGTCAGCGATGAGTCGGCCACCTGGCAAAAGCAGCTCGTGCGCTTTTTTCAAAAATGCAGGAAGGTTTTCAAGATTTTTTGCCAAACCCATTCCGTTCATCAAGGATAAAATCGTGTTGTATTGGGTTTTGTTTTGGAGGGCGTAAAAGTCTATTTGCTTGGCATTTAGTCCGTTTTCTTTCATGTGAGCCACGGCTCCGGCAGATAGGTCAATAGCGCTAACTTGGTGTCCGCGGTCTTGCAAAGCAAGTGCATGCACACCTGCGCCCGCTCCGATGTCAAGCACAGCACCTCTGCATTGGTCTAAAGCATTTAGTTCAAGTTCGGGCATTTCTTCTTCTTTGCGGAACAAGACTTCAATTGGAATGATGTCGTCGTCGCAGAGATCTGAGCTGACAATGATATCGAAGGGTTTGTTGAATTTGGCGTAGTCTAGGATGGCTTGGCCAATTGGATCGCCTGTTGTTGCGGTGGGCTTAGTATTCATATTCACTGTAATCGTTGAGGTCGTCGTCTGCGTAGTCGTCGTCAAAATCTTGGAAACCAAATTCGTCTTCGTCTTCGTCGGTATCGGCAATTTGATTTTCCGGACCGAATAGGTTTTCGTCGAGCATTGATTTGGTGCTTTCTTGCGGTGCGTTGCCAATAGCTAATAACATAACTGGGCTTTCAGGAGCTTCTTTTTCGTAGGCAATGAGCTCTATTAAGAAAATCCACATGCGCATAAAGTCGTAGACCAAAATAAATCGTTGGTCTGGTTCGGTGAGGAAATCTTGTATGCATGCTTGTTTCATGACCGAAGCGGGCTCGTCTATGGCGTCGTCGTCGTAGGACATATCCAATAAAGAGAGCTCATGGCCTTTGTCCCAGCTGTCGTTGGAGACATAAAAGCTTGCCATTTGATCGCCGTTGAAGCCAAATGCAGACATAATTGCGTGGTAAAAAGTTTCGAAATCAGCATCGTTGGCGATGAGGATGTCTCTAAAGACTTCTTCGTTTTTGTCGCTATCAAGCAATACGCGAAATTTTAAACCTGGCATGTTGTTGGATTTAGGATAAAGGTAATGATTATTCAGGCTGTGGTGTCACAACGACCGCTTTTAAACCGAGTTCAGCGCCAAAACGCAGCATTTCGGCCAAGGCCTCATGGTAGTCATTGGCAATGTGCCCTTCGAGAATGGCATCTTTGATATGAGTTTTAATGGAGCCGATTGCCGAACACGGGCCAATTTGGAAGGTATCCATAATGAGTTGTCCTGATATCGGCGGTTGGAAATTGCGCACGCGGTCTTTTTCTTCTACCAACTTGAGCTTTTCGGAGACGAGTTCAAAATTTTGCTTGTAGCGCTTGACCTTGAATTCATTTTTACTGGTGATGTCGGCGTTGCACAATAACATGAGGTCGTCGATGTCGTCGCCCGCTTCGTGCAGCAATCTGCGGATGGCGGCATCGGTAACTGATCCTTTGACCAAAGCAATCGGTCTTAAATGTAGTCGGACCAATTTTTGGACATATTTCATTTGGTGGTCTAGCGGCAAGCGCAGCCGTTTAAATAGGCGGGGAACCATTTTGGAGCCTAATTCTTCGTGTCCATGGAAAGTCCAGCCCACTTGTGGGTCAAAGCGTTTGGTAGGAGCTTTGGCGATGTCGTGCAAAATAGCGGCCCAGCGCAGCCAAAGGTTGTTGCTGTGCAAGGCAAGGTTATCCAATACTTCTAGGGTGTGCAAGAAATTATCCTTATGTGCTTTGCCATCGCGGGTTTCGATGCCCTGAAGCGCAATTAGTTCGGCAAAGAAAAGGTGGAGAAGCCCAGTGGCTTGCATGAGTTTGAAGCCGCGAGAGGGTTGCTTGGTGAGGATGATTTTGTTGAGTTCGTCGGTAATGCGCTCTTGCGAAAGAATTTGCAGTCTATCGGCGTTTGCTTTCATGGCTTCCAAGCAAGGAGCGGTAATTGTAAACTCAAAGCGCGTGGCAAAGCGAATGGCACGAAGCATGCGCAGCGGATCATCGCTGAACGTGATGTGTGGGTCTAGTGGTGTGCGAATGATGCCCGCCGCGATATCGGCCTGACCATTGAATGGATCGATGAGCTGCCCAAGGGTTTCTGCACGCAAACTAATGGCCATAGAATTGATGGTGAAGTCGCGTCGGTTTTGGTCGTCTTGGAGGGTGCCTGCTTGGGTTTCTGGTTTGCGCGATGCCGGGCTGTAAGATTCTTTGCGGGCGCCTACAAATTCGATGTCGAGGTCTTTGTACTTGAAATGGGCTGTGCCAAAGTTTTTGAAGATGCTGACCTTCTTGACCCTTAGAATATCTGCAGTAGCACGAGCGAGTTCTGGGCCATCGCCAAGAACTAATATATCGATGTCTTTGCTCGGGCGATTCATGACGAGGTCTCGGACCCATCCGCCTATAACGTAAACATCGAGTTTGTGCTCAGTTGCGTACTGAGATAATACTTTAAATACGGGGTGTTTGAGGTGACTAGCGTAAGAAACATCCATGGGATGCAAAGTTAAGCGTAATCGCCGAAATGTGAAGCTTTCCGTCTTTAGAAATCGTCTTCGTCTTCGTCGTCATCGAAGAAATCTTCGTCAGGCTTCTTGTAGTTGAGCAATTCGTCGTCGAGGTCATCGTCGTCGTCGTCAAAAAACTTTGGACTTTTGCCGCTCTTTTTATAGGCATCCATTTTGGGTTTTTTGTTGCGGTTGTCGTCTTCGATTTTGCGCTCTTTTACATTTAATTTCTTGCGAGGTTCTACCTTGGGTAAGATAAAGCCTGCTGCCGGAGCGATGTCGTCGTCGTTGTTGTTGCGTGCATCTGATCGGTGTGCGGGTGCATCATTGGATCTTGCGGGCGCGTTGTTGTCTCGGGGTGTAAAAGGTCTTGAATTTGGATTCGGCCGATTGTCGGTGCGTTGTTCGGCTTCTTTGACTGCCAAAGCACGGCCATTGATGACGTGGCCATCTAGTGCTGAAATAGCATTTGAAGCCTCTTGGCGATCGGCCATTTCGACAAATGCGAATCCTCTCGGTTTTCCGGTCTCGCGGTCTGTAGCAACAGTAGCTTTGAGCACTGTTCCGTAGTTTTCGAAAAGTTGGCGCAACTCCTGGTTACTGACGCCAAAATCAAGTTTAGCAACAAATATACTTGTCATAATGAGATTTAAACAACACAGATTTAGGTAAATACTAATCGTTCTTGCTCCGAAATTAGAATAAAATTGAAAAACTGCCTACTTTTTGAAAAAAAATATTCGTTTGATGTCCGGAATTATACCTCATCAGGCCTACCTGAAAAGAATTATATTTGCAAAATGCGATTAGTCCGTCAAATTCCTCACGAGCATTTTTTAATCTCACTGCATCACTACAACGATAATTACTTGTTGAGTATTACCCTAGACGACTACCAACAACAATTTAAAGTACCCGTTTCCAACCTTCAAAATATCGATCAGTTCGAACAAGCGCTCAGCCCAGAATTTTATTTGGCTTGCCTACAAGACTTTGTGCGCATGCGCGAGCGTTGGCTTCAACTTTTAAAACCTTTACAACATGACTAAACTTGTTTACCTCACCATTATTGTGGCCTTGAGCGCCGCCTGTTCTTCCCCAGAACCTCCTAAAAAAGACCAAATACCAAAGGTACCCATTACGCGTCTAGACGGCTTAAAAATAGCCTACTATGCCAACGATAGCATCAAAAAGTATTTTGAATACTTCAAAAAAGAAGAGGCCGCAGCTGAGAAAAACCAAAAACGCTTTGAGAAAGAACTGCAAAAGCGCAACCAAGTTTATGAAAACTACATCGTCAAAAAAGACCAAGAAGCCCGTGCCGGATTGCTATCTGAAAATGAAATAGCTATGGTTCAACAAAAGGCTCAGCAAATGCAAAGCGAGCTCATGCAATATCAACAAACCGAAGGTGCGCGCATTGAAAAACAAACCTTTAAATCCTTAGAAGCCATCAACAAAAAGGTTGAGCTTTGGGGTAAAAAATATTGCGAAAAACACCACATCGACCTGCTCCTGATACAAGGTGAGGGCGGGCAAATCAATTACGTCAATAAAAAAATGGATGTAACGAAGGAATTCATCAATTTCCTCAACGAGAACCAAAGCTCCATCGAAAAAGACCTATAAATGCGCCCAAATCCAGCCCTCCAAAATGAAAATGTCGCCGAATATTTACTCTATATTTTTCAGATAGAAGCGCTTGTTCGCACCGTAGACCTCGACATCACAAGGCTCGAAAACGAACTTTTAGCGCCTGCTTTTACGGATCCATCTCAGCTTGAATTTCAGCTGAGCTGGTATCGAACCATCGTAAGCGAAATGCAGCAGCGCGGTTTACAAAAAGAAGGACATCTCGACCAAGTAGACGAAATTCTAATGGAGTTGATTTACCTGCACAATACCCTGCTCACCATCCTCAACGATGAAAAGTATAAAGGCTTGTGCGAACACGCCAACGAT
>RDZL01000006.1 GCA_004295165.1 Flavobacteriia bacterium | reverse complement strand
ATCGGTAATGAGCTTGTCCGAAGGTGTTGTCTTCTGGATCTATTGAAACTTTCATTTTGCCGTATTCACCATCATTGATGGTAAAAAGTACAGCCTGCGTTCCGGGGGAGGTCCAAGGGTTGCTGTTCATTTGGCCGGAAGAATAGCAAGTACCACCAAATGGATCGGTGGAGTGGCCCCAGCAAAGTGCGTCGGTCCAGCCAGTTGGAATATTTAGTTGTTTGCGGGTAATGCGCCATTGTGCAGCTGAACCAGTATTGTTGACGATATCGAAAGGCACATCGAATGAAGCCGATGAAGGCGCCAGCATTGTGTGGGTTTGACCAGAGATATCAGTTGTTTGGCCGTCGATGTGAATGACAATATTGTTTTGTGCGATACTCGCGACACTCAAAAGGCAAAAGAGAGAAAGAAATAAGGTTTTCATGGAATACACTTTGTTCAAAAATAAGCTTTTCACTGCACTTATCAAAATCTAAGCCATTTTTTGCATCGCTGCTTTTTTCTTACTTTTGAATTCGGCAAGGTTTTTGACTCGCCCAGAAAAATTCAAATCATGAAAAAATTATTTTTACTCCTACTCGCAGGCACTTTTTCTCTAACACTTCTTGCTCAAGAAGGCACCGCAGAAACAACACTTAATCAAAAGCAAGTGCCCTCGGTCAAGCTGGTCGATATGAAAGGTAAAGCCATCAATACGGCTGAATTAACTGCCAATGGCCCCGTTATCATTAGCTTTTGGGCAACTTGGTGCGCACCTTGTAAAAAAGAATTGAATACCATCCACGAAGTTTATGATGATTGGGTTGCTGAAACAGGCGTTACTTTAGTGGCAATTGCCATCGATGACGAAAAAACAAAAAGTCAGGTTCCGGTATATGTGAATGGCAAAGCTTGGGACTACACGGTCTTGATGGATCCAAATTGGGATTTCAAGCGCGCAATGGGCGTCAATAACGTGCCCCATACTTTTTTAGTCGATAAAAATGGCTTTATTGTCTACTCACATAACAATTACGCACCTGGCGACGAAGAAAAACTCTATCAAGAATTGCTCAAATTGAGCGAAAAATAATACATGAAGAACGCACACACACTCCTTGTTATTCTATTGCTGAGTCAGGTTTCCTTTGCGCAAGGCAACATCACTGGCAATATGGAAACCGTCTTTCAATACCTCAACGAAGACAGCATAATTAACGCCAAGCAACCCATTCAAAAAGGCTTGCTCAATTCTTACATGAATGTCTTTTATACACAAGGTAATTTTAAGGCAGGAATGCGTTTTGAGTCCTACTTGCCGCGCATTCAAGGCTATCCAAATCGTTTTGACGGCACGGGTATCGGGATGCGCTACGTCGGTTACCAAAATGATTTTGTAGATGTCACACTCGGTACATTTTACGAGCAATTTGGCAGCGGATTAGCACTCAGGACCTACGAAGACCGCAATTTGGGTTACGACAACTTACTCGACGGCATGCGCATTGTGCTCAGACCAGGCAAGGGTGTTGTAGTCAAAGGTGTTTATGGAACCCAACGCTTGTCTTTTCAACAAGGGCAAATTGTGCATGGCGCAGGTCTTGTTCGCGGAACCGACGCCGAGTGGCATCTTAACGAAGGCTTGGCCATCTTGAAAGACAAAAAATTAGATGTAGTACTGGGCGCATCATTTGTCAGTAAGTTTCAAGAAGACGACAACCCAGAATGGATTTTACCGCAAAACGTAGCCTCTTATGGTGGTCGCCTCAAGCTCACCTATGGCAATTTTTACGCCGATGCTGAATTCATTCAGAAAGGACAAGACCCATCATCAGACAACCAATATATTTACAATAATGGCCATGCAGCAATTTTCAATTTGCGCTACACCAAAAAAGGCTTAGGGATATTATTGTCAGGGAAGTCCGTCGACAACATGAGTTTCCGTTCCGACCGCACCAAAGATTTACAAGACTTATTGATCAACTTCTTGCCTTCGCTCAACAAAACCCACACCTACAATTTGGTCGCGACGCTTTATCCGTATGCCACACAACCAATGGGCGAGGTTGCGTATCAGGCCGACGTACTCTATACTTTCAAAAAAGGCACAAAGCTCGGCGGAAAGTACGGCACCACACTTGGGCTCAATTTTTCCACAACCTATCGCCCTGAACAAACCCTCAACGGAATTGACCTCAACGATTCTTCAAGAGTTGTATACCACACGCGTCCGTTTGGCTTGAGTGACAGCCTTTATTGGCAAGACATCAACTTCAACATCACGAAGAAAATCAACAAACAATGGAGTGGGATTTTGAGCTTTTATGACATCAAGATCAATAACGATGTCGTGAAGGTAAGCGATGCACAAGGAATCATTCACGCCAGAATCGCCGTTTTAGAAGGTACTTATAAAATCAATACCCACCATGCTGTCCGTTGGGAACTCCAAGGCATGTGGGTACAAAAGAATGCTGCTGGCAGCAACGACAAAGGCAATTGGGCTACAGCATTAGTCGAGTACACTATTTCTCCAGGATGGTTTTTCTCTGCCATGAACCAATACAATTACGGAAACGCAGACGTCAGTAAGCGCGTCAATTATCCGATCATCACTTGCGGATATATCAAAGACGCAACGCGCCTGACCGTATCTTATGGCCGTCAGCGCGCAGGCTTATTTTGTGTAGGTGGCGTTTGCCGACCTGTACCGGCCAACAACGGACTCATGATCAACTTAACGCATAGTTTTTAACATGAAACAAACGATTCTTTTTGCTGCTTTTGCCATCATTTTTGGGCTTTACATGCTGCCTTCTTGCGACCGCATTACCAACCCGTATCCACCTGTTGCCAATTTAGAATTGGATACCACACTCTACCCGGGCAATTGGGCCGATTACCTGGCCAACGAATGGCCAACTTTTGCAACCAATACCAACACGGATCGCAATATTCTAATTGAAGATTTTACGGGGCACAAATGTATCTTTTGTCCGGCAGCGGCCGATTTGGCGCATCAATTACACATGGCCAATCCTGGGCGTGTTTTCACCACCTCTATTCACGCTGGTGTCGACGGCATAGGCGATTTTCAGTCCGTTGATGCAGAATACACGCTTGATTTTACAAACCCGGATGGCTTATTTATTGGCACTTGGTTTGGTCAGAATGATCCAGGTTTTGTGGGCAACCCGCGCGGGCCGATCAGCCGTGTGAACGTGGGAGGAAATATCTTTCAAGGGCCGGGTCAGTGGTCTTCGATCACCAGCACCTTGCTCACTGAAAATAATTTAAGAGTCAATTTGCAGTCTCAGTTGAACTATTACCCGAGTACAAAAGGGGCCTTTTTACACGTTGAGGTCGATAAAATTGATCAAACGCTCACCAATGAGCTAGGAATCGTGGCTTATTTGCTCGAAGATTCTTTGGTTGGCGATCAGAAAATGTCTGATAACACGCACAATCACAACTACGTACACCGCGATATCCATCGAAAAAACCTCAACAATATGCCGTTTGGCCGTCAGTTGACTACAGCCGACCTCAATAATGGCAAGTATTATGTGAATTACAGCTTTGTGGTTCCCAATCAGCTCGATGGCGCCTATAACGCCGAAAATATGCACATCTTGGTTTATGTTTACGACATGACCACATTAGAAATTTATCAGGTCATCAAGCAGAAAATTGAATAATGGCATTGCGTCAACAGCTTATTCAAAAACTTGAGCAGCGGCTCTCTCCGCAGCAAATTCAGCTCATGAAATTGTTGCAGGTGCCAACCATGGAACTAGATCAACGCATCAAGCAAGAGTTAGAGGAAAATCCAGCCCTTGAAGAAGGTCAGGAAATTGAAGAAGACGATTTTGACAACCAAGATGACTACGATGCCGATGACGCCGACGACAACGATTTTGATATCTCGGATTACCTAGACGACGACGTTGCCGATTACAAAACGCAGGCAAATAACCAATCTAAAGACGACGAAGAGCGCGTTATTCCCCTGTCGGGAGAGCAAACTTTTCAGGAAAGACTCACCGAGCAACTCCATTTACTATATCTCGACGAAAAACAATTTGTCATTGCCGATATCATTATTGGCAACTTAGACGAATCTGGCTACCTCAATCGGTCAATAGAAGCCATTGTCGATGATTTGGCCTTTTCGATGAATATCGACGCCACTGAACAAGAAGTAGATGCAGTACTTGCGTTGGTCCAAGAATTGGAGCCGGCAGGAGTAGGCGCTAGAAACCTCAAGGAATGCTTGCTTCTGCAGTTGCGCAGAAAACAAGATGGAGATATTGTCCGGTTCACCGCGCTCAAAATTGTAGAGAACTTTTTTGAAGAATTTACCAAGAAACATTACGAGCGGATTGCCAAAAAATTAGAAATCGAAGACCAAGATCTCAAAGAGGCCATCGACGAAATTTTGCGCTGCAACCCAAAGCCTGGTGGCTCTATGCGCGAGGCAGCTAAGAATCATCAGCAAATTATTCCAGACTTTACGCTTTTCGAGCACGAAGGCCGCATCGAGTTGAGTTTGAACAGCAGAAATGCGCCAGACCTCAAGGTGAACCGCGATTACGAAAACATGTTGCGCAGTTATGCAGAGGGCGCAAAGAGTTCAAAGGCCGATAAAGAAGCTTTCCAGTTTGTGAAGCAGAAACTCGATGGTGCTAAGTGGTTTATTGATGCCATCCGACAAAGACAACAAACCTTATTACTCACCATGGGTGCGATACTCGAGTACCAAGAAGCTTATTTTTTGAGCGGCGATGAAACCAAGCTCAAGCCCATGATTTTAAAGGATATTGCCGATATTGTAGAGCTCGATATTTCAACGGTCTCTCGAGTGGCGAATTCAAAATATGTTCAAACCAATTATGGTATTTTTTCCTTGAAATATTTCTTTTCAGAGTCTTTATCTACCGATAGCGGAGAAGAGGTATCTACAAGAGAAGTCAAGAAAATTCTTTCAGACGCGATTGCTGCCGAAGATAAACACAGCCCGCTTACCGATGAAAAACTAATGGACTTACTCAAGGAAAAAGGATACAATATTGCCAGACGCACGGTAGCCAAATACCGTGAACAACTTCAAATTCCGGTGGCTCGAATGCGCAAAGAACTATGAAATTTCTATCTCATTTATTTTCCTGGGTATTTTTACCCCTCTTCATGCCGACGTACGGCATTTTGATCAGCCTTTTTGTGCCGGCATACAGTTCAGATGTCGAGATGACGAGTTTGTATTTTGCACCCATAGAAAGTAAATGGGCGCTTTTTACCATCTTCTTTTTGTTTAGCGTGGTGGCGCCAGGGGTGTCTTTTATCCTCTTACACCGCTTCAAAGTGATCAGCACTATTGATATCGAGCGCCAGCGCGAACGCAGTTTGCCTTTGATCATCATGTTGGTCTATTCATTGGTTTTGTTTTTTCTGTTGGTTTACAAAGCCGGCTCCGGAACTTTACCGCGCTATTTTTATGCCTTACCACTTTCTGGAGTTGCGGTCACTAGTATTTTTTTAGTGGTCAATCGCTGGATTAAAATTTCGTTGCACGGCGCTGGCGCAGGTATTTTGGTCGGATTTTTGGCCGTATTTACAAGAGCTCAAGATCATTTCAGCTTGTGGTGGTTAATTGCTGCTTTATTGGCAGCGGGCCTTACAATGGCCTCCAGACTTTATCTTAAAAAGCATACGCCATTAGAGATATATGCAGGCTTTACGCTGGCATTGCTTTTGACGGCTGGTATTCATCAATATTTGTCTTGAACGTTATGAAAAAGTGGTTTTTTGTTTTTTTTGGTATCCTTTTGATTACTTCTTGTGCTGACCTACAGCGAGAATCCTTTTTGAAACAAATCGTTGCGCTCCAAGAAAAGTTGCTCGAAATCGAAAACACCCT
>RDZL01000131.1 GCA_004295165.1 Flavobacteriia bacterium | reverse complement strand
ATCGGCAGTTACCAAAACAGATAGGTATGAGCCGACTATCAATGAAAATTTTAACCGCTTCTCGGATCATTACAGCATTGCTGTTCTTCCCGCCAGGGCGAGAAAACCACAAGATAAAGCTCCGGTAGAGAATATGGTCAAATTAGCCTATCAGCGGATCTATGCTCGATTGCCTGCGGATAAGATTTTTACATTAAAAGAACTCAACGCGCACATGCACCAGTTCTTAGCGGAGCACAATGATATGCTCATCAAAGACCTCGGTGCAAGCAGAAAGGACCGATGGATGACTGAAAAAATGGCTCTTAATCCGTTGCCTGAAAGGCGTTATGAGATGAAGACCATCCGAGTGGTCACCGTTCACAAAAGTTGCCACATTCTTCTTTCAGAAGACAAACACCATTACAGTGTTCCATACCACCTGATTGGAAAAAAAGTCAAACTTATTTACTCGCAATCTCTAGTGGAGGTATATGATAACTATCGGCTTATTGCCTCGCATAAGCGCGTGAGAAGCTCTGGAAATTACACCACCGATAGCGCACATTTACCACCAGAACACCAACACATATTTAACTGGAGTCCCGAGCAATACATCATCAGGGCTCGCCAAATCGATCCCGTGGTGGAATCTTACATACGAAAGGTACTAGAGAAAAAAGTCTATCCTCAACAAGCCTATAAATCTTGTGATGGTATTTTGTCTTTTGATAAAAAGATAGGCCGTGAGCGACTCATTAAAGCTTGCAAGCGAGCTGATGAAATCGGTCACTACGGATACAAAGTCATTGAAAACATACTCAAGCGAGGCATTGATCAATATGAGTTTGAAGAAATCAATGCCCCAATGCCCGCCCATCAAAACGTACGTAACAACTACAACTAAATAAACACAAACAGTAAATCCTTTTTTTATGAATCATATAGTTGACAAAATGAAACAAATGAGGCTCACTGGAATGTCCAGGGCCTTTGAGCAAACGCTTCAATCTGGAAAGAACCAAAGGTTTACCCCAGATGAAATGGTAGAACATCTAGTTGAATCCGAATGGGATGAGCGCTACAATCGAAAACTTGACCGCACCGTAAAGCTCGCTCGCTTTAGGTATAAATCAAGTATCGAGGAGCTTGCTTTTGATGATGGAAGACTTGATCGCAATCAGGTTGAACGACTAGCCTCTTGCGATTTTGTAAAGCGAAAAGAAAACATCATCATCACAGGCAGCACAGGAGTTGGAAAAAGTTACCTTGCGTCAGCCCTCGGACACCAAGCTTGCAGTCTAGGCTACAAGGTACTCTACCAGCATAGTTCCAAACTCTTTGCAAGACTCAAGATCGCCAAAGCCGATGGCAGCATCCTAAAGGAGTTATTGACGATAGAAAAACAACACATCCTTTTGATCGACGACTTTGGAATACAGCCACTTG
>RDZL01000005.1 GCA_004295165.1 Flavobacteriia bacterium | reverse complement strand
ACCGACCAAACCCGCTTTGTGCCTGGCGCACAAGATTACATCATGGATGCACTCGCTTGGTGTGGTATCATGCCAACAGAAGGTCCGGGTTTAGGTGGCAACTACGGCCCCTATGTGCAATCTGAGCGCAAAGAAATGTACAAGCCTTACGCCGAACAACTCATCGCCGAAGAAAAAGCTTATTACGCTTTTGACAGCGCCGAAGACCTCGACCGCATGCGCGACCAAGCCAAAACCATGGGCATGCCTAATTGGCAATACAACAGCGTGACGCGCAGCGGTATGCGCAATTCTCTAACGCTTCCACAATCTGAAGTCGAGCAACTTTTAGCGGCTGGTGAGCCTTACGTCATCCGCATGAAAATGCCGCGCAACCGCGACATCCGCTTTCACGATCTTATCCGCGGCTGGGTGGTGGTCAATACCAACAACCTTGACGACAAAGTACTATTTAAAAGCGACGGCATGCCAACATATCACTTGGCCAATATCGTCGATGACCACACCATGGCCATTAGCCACGTGATCCGCGGCGAGGAATGGTTGCCTTCCGCTCCTTTGCACGTCATGCTCTATGAAGCATTTGGATGGGATTGCCCCGAATTTGCACACCTTCCACTTTTACTGCGCCCTGACGGCAATGGCAAACTCTCCAAACGCGATGGCGACCGCCTCGGTTTCCCGGTTTTTCCAACCAACTGGCTCACCGCTGAAGGTGAACTCTACTCTGGCTACCGCGAAAAAGGTTACCTACCAGGTGCGTTTATCAATATGCTCGCACTTTTAGGTTGGAACCCCGGCACCACCCAAGAAATATTTTCTCTAGAAGAACTCGTAGCAGCCTTTTCTCTTGAGCGCGTCAGTAAGGCCGGAGCCAAGTTTGACCCTGAAAAAACCAAATGGTTCCAGCAAACCTACTTGCGTGCACAAGACAACTCCGTAATTGCTCAGCAACTCCGCCAAATTGAAACCATTGATTTAAGCGATGCTGCACTCGAACAAGTTTGTCACCTCATGAAAGAGCGCGCTACCTTTGCAGAAGATATTCTCACAGATGGTGCTTATCTCTTTGGTCGTCCAACTGCGTTTGATGCCGAAACCATTCGCAAAAAATGGAAACCCGAAACTGCTGCTTATATCCAAGAATGGAAAAGCATCGTGAGCAGCCTTAATGAATTTTCTGCTCAAACAATCGAAGCCTCATTTAAAGCTTTCTTAGCTGAAAAACAACTCGGTATCGGTGCAGTCCTCTTGCCTTATCGCTTGGTGCTTACCGGTGTCGGCGCGGGCCCCGGCATGTTTGAAATTTCTGAATTTCTTGGCAAAGAAGAAGTGCTCGCACGCATTGATCTTGGTCTAGCGGAAGTAGAAAAAATCCTTCATGAAGCATAAAATTTTTGTCAGTGGCATCCAATGCTATGCTTATCACGGCTGTTTGCCTGAAGAAGGGCGCATTGGCGGGCACTACATTGTCGATATCGAACTCCACACCGACTTCAGTAAAGCTGCTGCGCAAGACACGCTCTCCGATACCATAGACTACGTCGACGTCAACCGCATCGTTAGCGAAGAAATGGCCATTCGCTCCAAGCTCATCGAGCATGTTGGGCAGCGCATTGTCAACCGAATCAAAAGTGAATTAAACGGCATTATTTCGCTGCAAGTCAAGATCACCAAACTATGTCCGCCCATTAATGGAGACGTACAGTCAGTGGCCATTTTGATTGAAGCCTAAAGAGCCTTTGTTTTTAAAAATGCAAGAAACTGCGCCATTGCTCTGGCACGGTGGCTATATAAGTTTTTCTGAGCAAGTGGCATCTGGGCAAAAGTAAGCTGTTGGTCTTCCGGAACAAATATCGGGTCGTAACCAAAGCCTTCCGCACCTAATTTCTCTGTTGCAATGACGCCCTTTACGAGCCCCGTAAATTGCTGCTCTATTTCGCCATCACAATACGTCATGACGGTTTTGAATTGTGCACTTCTATCCGACTCATTTGCCAAAGCCCGCAAGAGTTTATCCATATTTGCGTCGTCGCTGCGTGCAGGGCCAGCATAACGCGCAGAATGCACACCCGGAGCACCGTTCAAAGCGCTAACCTCTAAGCCGGTATCGTCAGCAAAGCATGGCAAACCAAAGCGCTGCAAAACCCAGTTGGCCTTGAAAGCAGAATTGCCCTCAATGGTGGGCTCATCTTCAGGTATTTCTTCGTGAAGCTCGAGGTCGTGAAGCGTGAGAAGGATCATGCCTGAGGGTAAAACTGACCTGATTTCTGCGGCTTTTTTCTGGTTATGGCTTGCGAATACGATTTTCATGGGCTAAAAATAGGAAATATAGCCCAAGTGTAGTTTACCCGCGTTGAATTGCAAGCCCTTCCCCAACTCAGCTCCTAAGCCGTAGCTCAACTTGAACTGGCCGTTGTCTGAACCAAGCACTAAGCCCAAGCCAAGTGCATACAGTGTGGTTTGAGCGCTACTGAGTACTTTATTTTCAAACCAAGACCAATCTGAAAAGACAAGGACATGCGCATATTCATCCAGTAAAAAACGATATTCCAAGCCTGCAAACACAACGGTAGATGCAAAAAACGCTTCTTCGTCAAAACCGCGCATGCGTTCCAAGCCTCCAAAACGGTAAAGCTCATTGGCATATAAGCTCGACGCTTTGATATGATCAAATTCCTGACTCAAGCACAAGACCTGACGCTTGGAAAGCGGCACAAAATAACGCTGTGTGAGCTCTATGCGCCAGGTAAGCTGCTCCGCTTCAGCTTTCTTATTACCAACTAAATACAAGGCTTTGAGCTGCATGCCTTTTCTCGGATTAGGTAAAAAATCGAGCTGTTGTCTTTGCAAACCAATCCCATATGCAAGGGTGCTGAAAGAGCGCAAATTTGTCGATGCAGCGGCACCCTGCAAGGTATTTGAAAGCCAGTAATCAAGTTGCGCTTGCGCTTGCCAATTACCAGAAAATAAATAGGTCAGACCTAAATTTCCCTTTACTTCTAAGAAAGCTGTATCCCTGCGGTAGAGCGTAAATCCGGCACTTAAACCATAGGGCGACCCGCCAATATAAGGCCAAGTAAGTGCACTCTTTAGCATTTGAGTTTGGGGCGCAATGCTGCGCCAATGCAGCAAGAATTTTTCATTTTTCTGAAATGTATTCTGAAGTTGGAGGTTGAACTCACCCACTAGAGCGGTCTTTTGGTTTAGCGGATTTGGCTGTAGTCCGATGATGCCCGTCGCCGAAGACATTTTGACCCTTTCGAGAAAAAAATAGAGCTCAGCACGCGCTGCTGAATAAGCCCACTCGGGTGCGCGCAGCATTTTAAATGGTAGCTGCCCGGCCAATTGGGTTTGGGCTTGTAAAAGTTGCGCTTCGCTATAAGGAGCGCCCGACTGGATTTGTAATAGGTTTGAAAGTACTTTTTCTTGAATGATGCCCTCTGGCTTCACGTGAACCTGCCCCCACCGCACTTCAGGCCCTTTAATAGTTTGCAAAACGAGAGCGGGCTGAGGGCCCGAGCAAAAATGCAAGTGTACTTGACCAAAAGGATAGCCGTTATTGAGCAGCAGGTTCAGGGAATCTTGAACCATTTGCTGCAATTCTTTTGCTTCGATCCATTTAAATTCACCTGAATTGTTGTCCTGGGGCTGCAAAGCAATGCCATTAAAAAATGGCCCAGAATCGATTTGAAAATAAGCAACAGAATCGGTTTGTTGGGTAGGTACCAAAGCAAAAAGAAAATAACCGGCCTCGAGGGCTTGTGCTTGCCAATTATTGATTTGTTTTTGCCAATTGACAAGATTGTATTTTGCAGAGGTATCAAAAGACACTGATGAAAGCGCCTTAGGCAGTGGTTGTTGGCGCGGATCTATTGCAAATTGACCTTGCTGTGCACTGACTTGCCACACCCAAGCAACCAAAAACATGAACCTGATAACTACTTGCATCCTTTAAGATTAAAGAATTAACGCGCTAATTTTTCAAAAATTGTAACTTTGTTCTGCAAACGCCGTTAAACGCAACAACAACAAAACAAACACACCATGAAAACAAAATCTACTTTTATCCTTGCGGCATTCGCAACATTACTTGTATTAGCTTCATGTGGCGCAGGTCGCAAAGCAAGCTGCGATGCTTATGGAAGTCTTGAACAAACGACACAAAACGCAGATTTAGCCACGCGCTAAGCCTCCATTACCATTCGAAGCGCTGAACGTGCATAGCCATTTGAGCTTGCATTTTCAGCGCTTCTTCTTTTGCAGCAACTGCAAAATCTTCGTCCTTACTTGCATAAATAATGGCGCGTGATGAATTCACGAGCAGCCCGCATTGCGCATTTGCACCGTACTTGACAACCGTATCTAAATCACCACCCTGTGCGCCAACACCTGGCACTAAAAAGAAGTAGTCTGGAGCCAAAGCACGAACCCGAGCAATATCTTCTGCGCGTGTAGCACCAACTACATACATCATGTTTTCTGGCGTGCCCCATTGTGCAGATTTTTCCAAAACTGTCTCAAAAAGCGCTTTACCGTTCAACTCCATCAGCTGGAAATCCTTGGCGCCTTCATTGGAGGTAAGTGCCAATAAAATGACCCATTTGTTTTCAAATTGCAAGAAAGGCAAAACGGAATCAGAACCCATGTAGGGCGCTACCGTAAGTGCATCTGCTTGCATGTGTTCAAAAAATGTTTGGGCATAATAAGCTGAAGTGTTGCCGATATCGCCGCGCTTGGCATCTGCAATGACCAAACATTCTTTGGGAATATAAGCGATCGTTTTGCGCAGTGACTCCCAACCTGCAGCACCGTGACACTCAAAAAAGGCCGTATTTGGCGTAAATGCAACTGCATACGGGTGCGTGGCGTCAATAATGGCTTTGCAAAATTCAAAAAGCGGATCTGCAGTTTGCAGTAAATGAGGCGGTATTTTGGCCAGATCTGGATCGAGCCCAACACACAAAAAACTTTCTTTAAGTTTGATTTGCTCGATGAGTGCTGCTTTGGTCATGCGGTTTCTCCTTTTAATTTTTCGGCGTTTTCGGCCATTTTGAGGGCGTCGAGCATTTCTTGAACATCGCCATTCATGAACGCACTGAGGTTGTACATGGTTTTGTTGATGCGGTGGTCGGTGATGCGGCCCTGCGGATAATTATAGGTGCGAATTTTAGCGGAGCGGTCTCCTGTAGACACAAGTGTTTTTCTTTGAGCCGCACGCTCGTTGTGAATGCGATCGAGTTCTTGTTGATACAAGCGCGAACGCAAGACAGAAATGGCTTTTTCTAAGTTTTTATGCTGTGAGCGGCCATCTTGACACTCCACAACTAAACCTGAAGGGATGTGCGTCAGGCGAATTGCTGACTCCGTTTTGTTGATGTGCTGCCCTCCTGCACCTGATGCGCGAAAGGTGTCTTTTCTGACGTCGTTCATATCGAGCTCAAAATCGACTTCTTCTGCTTCTGGTAAAACGGCAACGGTGATGGCTGAAGTATGCACGCGTCCTTGAGATTCTGTTTCTGGTACGCGCTGCACGCGGTGTACCCCCGACTCAAATTTCAAAGAACCGTAAATACCGGTACCGGTAATTTCCATGGAAATTTCTTTGTAGCCTTTGACCGATCCTTCAGAAGAGTTGAGGACGTCTACAGTCCAGCCCATAGCTTTGAAATACATGGTGTACATGCGGTAGATATCTTCGACAAAGATACAAGCTTCGTCTCCTCCCGTACCTGCTCGCAATTCGATGATCGCGTTTTTGTCGTCTTCGGGATCTTTGGGGATGAGCAATAATTTGATTTCTTCCTCTAAAAGCGGACGCGCTTGCTCGAGTTCGTCGATTTCTGCTTTGGCCATCTCGCGCATTTCTGGATCTTGCTCTTCTTCGAGCAGGGCCTTCGCACTTTGGAGATTGCCTAGCAAAAGTTTAAAGCGCAGGT
>RDZL01000004.1 GCA_004295165.1 Flavobacteriia bacterium | reverse complement strand
TGGCATATGAGTTTTGCTCATCGGTCAGTAAGACATCAAAGTACTTTTCAAAATCAAATATGGAATATTGGCCATCTACCAACCACGTGTCGTCGGTGCGCTGCATAATTTTGTATTCGTCTTGGTATTGTTCCGTGGACTCACCTACCAACGCATCAAGCATGTCGTCCATAGTGATGATGCCTTGCACTGAACCATATTCGTCTACCACAATTCCATAATGATTGCCTTCATTTTTAAAAGACTCTAACACTTGATAGGCGCTCGTGTTTTCGTTGAAGTAGATTGGTTCTTTGATGTAATTTACAACCTGAAAATCTTCCTCGGTATGACCACCAAACAAGTCTTTAAGCAAGATGATGCCCGTGATATCGTCGAGGTCATTGCTCGAGGAAACCGGATATGCAGAGTGCTTTTCTTCATCAATTTTCTGACGAATTTCTTGCCAAGTTTCGCCTTCCCTGAAGAACACGACTTCACTGCGGTGAGTGAACAACGATTTAACTTTGCGATCGCCCAATTCAAATACGCGCTCCACGATGGAGTGCTCTATATCTTGAATTTCGCCACCCTGTGCACTCTCTTTTAAAATCGATTTAATCTCTTCTTCTGAAACAGCCTGATCAGTGGCGTCGTTCAAGCCTAAAATCCTTACAAATAAATTATTGGTAGCGGTGAGCAACCAAACAAAAGGACCAGTCATGAAGGCCAATATTTGCATCGGACCCGCCATAAAAGTGATGATCTTTTCTGGAAATGCCATGCCGATGCGCTTGGGAACAAGCTCTCCAAGTACGATCGAAAAATAGGTGATCATGACCACAATGATGCCCGTTGCAAGTTCTCGACTATAAGACTGAAGTGCCTCAAAATTGTCTAAAACAGCAATGAAATCATTGGTGAGGTTTTCGCCTGAATAAACCCCTAATAAAATACCGATGAGCGTGATGCCGATTTGAACAGTAGAAAGAAAACGCGTGGGTTTCTCCGATAACTCCAGGGCTTTTCGGGCTTTTTTATTACCGCGTTTACTGGCCTTTTCTAATTTGTAACGCTTAGAGCTCACCAACGCCATTTCTGACATTGAAAAGACCCCATTGATCAGCACCAGTATAATGATCATGAGTAATTCCATAACACGAAATTACATAATTAAAACAGGGAAATGATCAGAGGGGCTCGCGTTTCTTACAAATCCAATTTATAGACATCGCTAAGCGTCTTGTTGTCTTTGAGCGTAACTTGTAAATCTCGGATCATGCCGTCGTGGATATCGTAGACCCAACCATGTACATGTACTTCTTGTCCGCGCTCCCAAGCCGCCTGGACAATTGATGTTTTACCTAAATCAAGTACCTGCTCAAATACATTTAACTCTACAAAACGATCAAAACGACTCGCTTCATCTGAGATGGCATCAAGTTCAGGACGATGCAGGCGGTATACATCTTTGATGTGTCTGATCCAGTTATCTATCAAGCCAATATGCTTATTAGTCATGGCGGCTTGTACGCCTCCGCAACCATAATGACCACATACGATGATGTGTTTCACTTGCAAGACATTTACCGCATAATCAAGCACTGACAACATATTCATGTCGGAATGCACGACCATATTGGCAATATTGCGGTGCACAAAAACTTCACCAGGCTCGGCGCCAATGATTTCATTTGCTGGCACACGGCTATCTGCGCATCCAATCCAAAGCACTGGTGGCTTCTGACCAATGGACAATTTTTTGAAATATTCAGGGTCTTTAGCAAGTTTACCTGCAACCCATTTCTTATTGTTTTCCAATAGCTGATTATAGAACTTTTCCATTATAAATTGATAAATGTGATTTGTTGACGCCCTTCATGTTCGGCGTTAAATTTAAACTCTTGTAGTGATTCCAACACATCTATATCGATGCTCTTGGTTCTGGATGCATCAATAACGATGCTTTTATGCTTACTCTGTTGGAGGGCATCTAGAATACCTCCTTTATTCAAAAAGGTAACCTCTTCTGATAAAATAATGATGTGCGCCTCATCTGTTTCTTCCTTGGTAAAATGGTTTTGAAAATTGCGCTTGAGGATATAAAAGATAGAAATCAGGATGCCGATTCCGATTCCCTTTAGTAAATCTGTCAATAAAACAGCAACAATAGTGGAGATGAAAGGAATAAATTGAGACAAACCTTTTTGGTACATTTCTACAAATAAGGACCACTTGGCGAGCTTATAACCTACTAAAACCAAAACTGCAGCCAAAGCAGCTAAAGGAATCAGGTTGAGTACACTGCTCAAAAAAAGAATAGAAATGAGAAGCAAGACACCATGAATAATGGCGGCTAACTTAGATTGCCCGCCCGCTGCAATATTCGCAGAGCTTCTGACTATAACTTGTGTAATTGGCAAGCCTCCAATTAGCCCACTCACGAGGTTGCCGATACCTTGTGCTTTGAGTTCTCGGTGCGGATTGGTCTTGTGTTTTTTGGGGTCTAATTTATCTGTAGCCTCTAAACTCAATAGGGTTTCTAAACTGCCTACAAGTGCCAAAGTAATGGCAATAACCCAAACTTTTGAATTGGAGATTTGCAACCAATCTGGACCATGAAAAATACTTTTGAGTTGTTCAAGCGAAGCCAAACGTGGAACTTCTACCATATGCTTACCCGTTACTTGAATTGAACCAAGAAAGAACTGATTGACAAAAATACTCACCGCCACAACAACCAATGCACCTGGAATATACATAGCCCAGGCTTTGGATTTGATCCACATGGTATCAAAAAGAAGTAAAATCAGTAGGGATAAAAAGCCCACCAATATAGCACCAGGTTCAAATGCATTAAAGGCATAAAACAATTCAGAAAATGTATTGTGTCCGTCAAATTGCCAAAAAGACTCATCTCCAAAGTAATCTTTATCGTAGCCTAAGAGATGTGGAATTTCTTTGAGAATAAGCGTGATGCCAATTGCTGCCAACATGCCTTTAATGACGGCTGTTGGAACATAATTGGCCAAAAAACCAAACCCCACAAAGGCCAAAACAAACTGAATTACGCCCGCCAAAACCAAAGACAACAGGAAGGCTTCAAAAGATCCTAAGTCTGTTAAGGCAGCGAGAACAATTGTAATGAGGCCAGCGGCTGGGCCAGAAACACCTAGCCTAGAACCGGAAAAAAAAGCTACGATGGTTCCGCCAATGACACCGGCAATAATTCCCGACATCACATTAGGCAATGCTTCTAATCCGGCAATATTTGTAGAGGCAAAACCAACGCCCAAGCAAAGGGGTAAAGCCACTAAAAAAACTACTAAACCAGCAGGTAGATCCTGCTTCCAAAATTTAAAAAATGATAACATATACTTGAATTAATGAATGAATGAATTTCAGTCATTAAATACAAGGAGGTCTAAAAGCTTGATTTTTATGCCCTATATAGAGGGCTGCTCGATAAGTTGCATAAGCCTTTTTAGAAGGACTTAGATCTATGAAATTGAATAACTCTACAGCCTGATTAAGGTCGATGAATTCATCTAAAAACTTGACTTCAAAGGAATCGTCAGTTTCTTCATTTTCCTGACTTTCTTCTAAAACCAACATTTGCTGATCAAATTTCAAAATAGGAAGTAGGCTTGTACAAACAGCCTTCATGACGAAAAGCTGAATCAGGGCAAACAAGCATATCCTTCCCAAATTTGACATATGACAAATATAAGGAAAGTTTATACGTAAAACGGCGCAAGAAAGCGCTCTTCTCTGCTATTTGATCACTCCCAACTCTTTACCGACTTTGATAAAGGCGGCAATGGCTTTATCGAGGTCTGCTTGAGTATGCGCTGCTGAAATTTGTGTGCGGATGCGCGCTTGACCTTTGGCAACAACTGGGTAAAAGAAGCCAATTGCATAAACACCCTCATTAAGTAGGCGGTTGGCAAACTCTTGAGATAAGGCAGCGTCATAGAGCATAATTGGCACAATTGGTGATCCTCCAGGCTTGATATCAAAACCTGCAGCAACAATGCGCTCTTTAAAATACGCCGTGTTGGCTTCCAAACGGTCGCGGAGTTCTGTTGTGGCGCTCAATAAGTCAAAAACTTTAATAGACGCTCCTACAATTGCCGGAGAAAGAGAGTTAGAGAATAGATAGGGACGGGAGCGCTGACGTAGCATTTCGATCACTTCCTTCTTGCCTGTGGTATAACCGCCCATGGCCCCGCCTAGCGCTTTGCCTAGCGTGCCGGTAACGATATCTACTTTGTCCATAACACCAAAGTGTTCAGGAACGCCTCTGCCGGTTTTGCCGATAAAGCCGGCTGAATGACATTCATCGGTCATGACCATTGCGTCGTACTTTTCTGCCAAGGCGCAAATTTGATCCATTTTGGCGAGGTCACCGTCCATCGAAAAGACACCATCCGTAACGATAATGCGGTGTCTTTGTGCCTGTGCAGCTTGTAACTGGGCTTCTAAATCCGCCATGTCAGAGTGTTTGTAACGGTAACGCGCCGCCTTGCATAAACGAATGCCATCAATAATTGAAGCATGATTTAGTTCATCAGAAATGATCGCATCCTCCTCGGTAAAAAGCGGTTCAAAAACACCACCGTTTGCATCAAAAGCAGCGGCATACAAAATGGTATCTTCAGTACCATAAAATTCTGCGATTTTGCGCTCTAATGTTTTATGGATATCCTGTGTGCCACATATGAAACGGACTGAAGACATCCCGTAGCCGTGTGTATCTAGCGCATCTTTAGCTGCACCTACAACTTCTGGATGCGAAGACAGACCTAAGTAATTATTTGCGCACATGATCACAACTTCTTCACCCGTACTTACGGTTACATTAGCGCCCTGAGGTGAAGTAATGATTCTCTCTTTTTTGAGCAGTCCGTTTTGTTCTATTTGAACGAGTTCATTGCTCAGGTGTGTTTTGATTTGACCGTACATCAGGATTTGATTTTTTTAGATATCAATTGAAATAATAATTTGGCTTCTTTCTCATTGAGTTTTTTGCCGAAGCGAACCTTCTGGTGAAAATAATCGAATTCAAAGCGTTCGCCACCATTGATCCAGGGAGAGCTCTCCCATATCGCTTGAAAACTGCCTTCTTTTGGGATATCAAATTTAAAATTCTTGATATTATCAAAGTAGTAAGGAACTGATTTTCCGAAATGCAAAAAAGATTTTTTGAGGTAAAAAGCATCGGCGTCTATTCTGATGTATTCTTGGCCACGGATATTCCAAAAGAAACTCATGGTTACGCGCCAGGCGTAATACAACCAAAAAACCAAAAATATCCACAAGATCATTTCTTCTTGACCTTTTAGCTTCATGACATTCAGGGCCCAAATAACCGTGCCGCCGATGGCATACCACATGCCTAGCCAAGCGCCCATAATTGCTGAGATCCAGACATTTTTTGATGGATCAATGACAATAGTTGTTTTGTCTTTTTGATCATTAAAACTAATGCGATTTCCTATCCACTTCACGCTACAAAATTAAACGAAAAAAGCCCCGCTTTTCAACGGGGCTTTTATAAAATTTTTCTTCTTAAAAATGCCAGAGATTGTGCTCCCAATCGCGGATACTTTCTTTGACTTTCTCAGCTTCATACAAAGCATCTACACCAAATTTGTAATCCTGGATTTCACGATTAAATTTGTCAGAAACACGATAGATTGTTGAAGAGAATTTGCGCTTCCAGAAAAGGTCATCGAATGACATCCATTGTGCATCGTTTTGATCGTTGTAGACATAATAGTTCACAATTACATTGCGCAACTCGTCAAAATACAACCAAAACATCTCGCGCTCTTCTACACGGCCTTCGTATTCTTCGAATGAATTTGAAGCCGAACTGAAAAGATAAGGCTTACCGAGCTGATCATAGATGAGTAATTCTCCACGTGTTGGCGTCTCACCTTCTTCTGGTTCAGAGTAAGTATAGCGTGCAACTGGGGCAATA